>JALTMS010000650.1:0-293 GCA_027001345.1 Acidobacteriota bacterium
CGGCCGGGATCGGGCTGGACTACCGGACCGGTGGTTCTCGAGCCTGGGGCCGCAGGCTGGTGGGTGCACGAGATGGCCCACGCGGCGATGGAATCGCCTCCCCTGGGAGCCGCTCACCGGGGCGGACTGCGTATCGTCGACGATCCGACGGCGGCGCCCTGGCCGGCGGGATTCGACATCGACGATCGGGGATGGGCTGCGCGGCGATCGGTGCTCTGGGATGATCGCGGTTCGAACTCCGATGCCGGGCCCGGGCGATGGCGTAGTGCCTCCGTGCGCCAGGCTCCGCGTCC
>JALTMS010000650.1:303-2509 GCA_027001345.1 Acidobacteriota bacterium
ATTGCCTTGACTCTCCGCGCCGGAGAGGAGAGTCGGCAGTGGCTGGTCGACGACCCCGCCGCCGCGCCCTCGCCGGGCGACCTGGCGGCGGCGGAGGAGGAGATGCGAGCCGGACCACCCGCCGCGGGCCGGCGGCCGGGATCGGGCTGGACTACCGGACCGGTGGTTCTCGAGCCTGGGGCCGCAGGCTGGTGGGTGCACGAGATGGCCCACGCGGCGATGGAATCGCCTCCCCTGGGAGCCGCTCACCGGGGCGGACTGCGTATCGTCGACGATCCGACGGCGGCGCCCTGGCCGGCGGGATTCGACATCGACGATCGGGGATGGGCTGCGCGGCGATCGGTGCTCTGGGATGATCGCGGTTCGAACTCCGATGCCGGGCCCGGGCGATGGCGTAGTGCCTCCGTGCGCCAGGCTCCGCGTCCCGCTCTTTCCTGCTCTCGGCTCGAGTGGGATCCGGATGCCGTGCAAGAGGTGTGGCCGGCCGCCAATGCGGTGCGTGTGCGCAGCATCGATGCGGGTCGCTTCGATCCTCTCTCCGGGAAGATCCTGCTGGTCGGCAAGAGCGTGACAGGAGACGAGATGCTCCTGTCGTGCACGCCCGAACAGGCCTGGACAGGGGTGCGGATCGCCGCCGGTGGGGCTGGCCTGCGGCAGCAGATGGCCGTTTGTTCACGACAAGGGTTGATGCATCCAGTCATGGTCGGCGCGCCGACGCTTGTACTCGAGCCACTCCGCCATTGCCTGCGAAATCAGGGATAAGGTCGCCTTTTTCAATGGATAGAAGCTCTGACAAGAGACGTGATGAGGGGAGAGACAAAGGCCTTGGTCAAGGTGATCCTCCCCTTGCCACTGACTCCGGCAATGATCAGGGCGTGAAAGAAAACAGAAAGAAGCGTTCCCGTTTGATCGGTGGCTGGACCGATGGGTGTCACTTCGAATGTGGCCAAGGTTTCGAGCGAGGTGATCTGGCCGACCCGACTCGCCCACTGCCCCCCGGAAGGGTGGATCTCGTTCTGGAATGTGCACCGTTGCGCCGGCGACTGAGAGGACTGTGGTGCGCCCTGCGCGACGCGTTGCCGGACTCGGTCGGCGAGGTGGGCGTGGAGATCGATCACGCCGAGATCGAGGAGAGCGGCGACGGACCGACAGCGATTCGCGAGATCGTCGTGGCCCGCGCGTTGCTGGGCACCCGCCGCGGTGGCTTCGCTCCCTGGTCCCGGGCGGTGCCCCTCGAGACCGACGCCTGGCCGGAGGGCTGGCTGCCGGCGGTGGCCCGTGAGGCTCGGAGCTGGTTCCTGCCCCGCGGCCCCGAGCCCCGCGGTCCCGTCTGGCTCGATGTCTTCGCCGCCGCCGACCTGCTGCGTCTCGCGTCGCTGCGCTGGCTGCGGGAAGGCAGGCCGGGAGACAGGGTGGCCGCGGCGGGCGTGGAGGTGGTCGCCCCGGACAGCCCGCTGCCGGCGGTCGTGGAACGGGGTGTGCTGGTCGGTCTCCCCCGAGGAGCCGAGCAGATGGTGCGAGAGAGCTGGCGGCAGCCTCCCCGTCCCGGGTGGAGCCGCCTGTGTCTCTCGCTGCGGGAAGTGGCCCCCGCTCCCACCGAGGGCTGGTGGGTGAGCCGACTTCACACAGTGGGCGCGTTCGTCGTCGGCGCCGGGTTCGAGGTCGATGCCGGCGGCCGGGCCGTCTCGCGCTGGGGGCCGGTGCCCCTCGAGGGAGTCGAGCGCTGGCTCGAGTTCGTCACGGCGTCTGATGGACCCCCGGTCGAGGACGGTGCCGGGATGCCCGTGAAAGTCCCCTGCCTGCGGGTGGATCCCGGTGGGGCGTGACGACCGGCCGCCGAGGCACCAGATTCCGGAGTGAAAGGGGATGACCCATGAAAAAAGGCGGCGGAATCGCCCTGGTGGTCCTGCTCATCGCTCTGGCCGTGGTGCTCTTTCTCAGCGCCCGCCAGGCCAGCGAGGTGCTCCCGGTTCTCGAAGGCGGTAACCAGGCGGCGCGGGAAGTGGCCGGGCCCGGTGAGCTGCCCGGACTCGACGCGATGCAGGCAGCCACCAGCCAGCATGCCGCCGATGTCGATGCCCTGCTTTCGGGCGACTCCAGCCAGGACGCGTCGTCTCGGTGAGCAGCACTCCCTTCGATTGACCTCCCGCCTGCCGGGAACCACATTGTTTTGCAGGGAGATGGATCTTCCGGGGAGCGTGTGTGC
>JALTMS010000651.1 GCA_027001345.1 Acidobacteriota bacterium
TCTCTCACTCTCTCGAGCCGGCGGGTCGTCCCAACCGTCCGCGGGTGGCGGCGGCGACCAGAGCCCCCGCCAGGCTGGCCACCGCGGCACAGGCGAACAACCCCTGGTAGCCGAGCGCCACCTGCTGGCGACCGGCGAGGAGGCTACCGAGTCCGATCGCCCCACCGTAGGCAAAGGCCGAGACCAGCGACTGGCCCAGAGCCTTGCGACCCGGCGGCGAGAGCTGATCGACCAGCCGGATCGTGCTGACGTGCAGCAGGCCGAAGGAAATCCCGTGCAGCGCCTGGCCCGCCACCAGCCAGCCGAGGGACGGACCGGAGGCGTACAGCCCCCAGCGGACGCCCCCCACCAGCAGCGAGAGGACGAAGGCCGTGTGCAGGCCGAGCCGGGCGATCAGCAGCCCCGATACGGCCATCACCGCCACCTCCGCCGCCACTCCCCAGCCCCAGAGCAGGCCCGTGACCGTGCCACTGACGCCGGCTTCCCGTAGCTGGAGGGTGAAAAAGGTGTAGTAGGGCGCGTGGGCTCCCTGGCCGAGCCCGGCGGCGATGATGACCATCGCCAGGGCCACCCGGGGCAGACGCGTGCCGGCCGAGGCCCGGGGGGTGGGCGCCCCCACGGGAGCCGGCAGGCCCAGGGCCATCACTGCCCCGAGCACGAGGGGCAGACCCATCAACCCCACCATCACCGGCTCGGAGAGCCCTTCGAGGTCCACTCCCATGCCCAGCGAGAGGCTGGCGACGATGAAGCCCACCGAGCCCCAGAGGCGGATCCTGCCGTAACCCTGGGGCCGACCGCCGAGGGCCGCCATGGTCAGCGTTTCGGCCAGGGGAAACAGGGGCACGAGGAAGAAGCCGTGAAGTGCCAGACAGGCGAAGATCAGCCCGGGACTCGCGGCCCAGGCCAGGGCGAACAGGGCGCCGCCCGCCAGCACGGAGGCGGCGGCCAGGAGCTGGCGGGGATGGCGCAGCCGGTCGGCGAGCAGGCCCCACACCGGTGGCAGCAGAAAACGGGATATCTGCACGGTGGCCAGCGCCAGGCCGATCCCCGCCGCATCGAGCCCCCGCGCGCGCAGCAGGGGCGGCAACCAGGGCAGGAAAACACCCAGGTAGGCGAAGAGCAGGAAATAGAAACCGGCCAACCGCCACGCCACTTTCCGCCATCTCCCACCGGCGTCACGAGCCGTGCGCCCTGGCGACCCACCCTTGCGCGGGGGCCCCGTCGTCTTCCAGCATGTACTGGGAAGAGTCTTGTGGCACCCTGGAGCCTTCCGGCCCCTACGGTGGAGCCGATGCGAACGGGACGGACGACCGATGGCGAAGACGCACGCAAGACGAGCCCTCGAGGCCCTGCTGGCCCAGCCCGACGGCTCGTGGAGCCTGAGCGAGGGAGCCCTCGCCGTCGCCAGGATCGGTCGGCGCACGGTGGATCGGGCTGCCTGCCTGGCAGAACTCGACCGGCTCGGCCAGCGCGTGCGGGAGGTGATGGGCACCGCGCGCCACTGGCGCTTTCTCGCCGGAGCCCTGTCTCGCGTGCTCTTCACCGAGGAAGGCTTCAGCAGCCACGACGACCTCGACCCGGAAAACTGGCTGCTCGACGTCGCCCTCGAAAGCCGGCGGGCCGGCCCCTCCCTGCTCGGCCTGATCCTGATCGAGGTCGCCCGCCGGGCGGGACTCCGCCTCGCGCCGGTGGGTCTACCCGACCGCCTGTTGCTCCGACTCGGGCGGGAAGAGCAGGCCCGCTTTTTCGATCCGGCAAGTGGCTTGAGGGAATGGAGCCGGGAAAGCATCTGCCAGTGGGTCGAGACCCGCAACGGCGCACGAGGCTCGTTTCGCGAGGGTCATCTGCGAGAGATCACCGCCACCCAGGCCCTGGCCCGCGTCGTCTGGGATCTGAAGATCCACGCCTGGGCTCGCCGCGAGCTGGAACTGGCCCTCGAGGCGGCCGAGATGATGCTCACCATTCGCCCCGACGATCCCCGTGAGATTGCCGACCGGGGGCGGATCCTCTTCGCCCTCGGCCGGTACGAGGAGGCCATCGACCAGTTCGAGACCTTCCTTTCCTGCTGCCCGCGGGGTGAGGAGGCCGAGGGGATGCGGGAGCTGATCCTCGATGCACGCCGGAAATTGCGCCGATGACGACTCCCGAGCGTGTCTGTATCGATCTGGCCGAGCTGAGCCCGGGGCAGAAATACTTCCTCCTCATCTCGGCGATCGTCCCGCGCCCCATCGCCTGGGTTTCCACCCGTGGGACGAACGGTTCGACCAACCTCGCTCCGTTTTCCTTCTTTCAGGGCGTGGCGGCGGACCCGCCGACGTTGATGATCTCCATCGCCCGCACCAAGAGCAGCGGCGAGACCAAGGACACCCTGGCCAACATCAGGGCCACCGGCGAATTCGTGGTCAACGTGGTCACCGGCGAGCTGGCCGAGCCGATGGACGCCAGCGCCGCAGAGTTGCCCTTCGGCCAGAGCGAAATCGAGCGCGCCGGCCTTGCCACGTTCCCCGC
>JALTMS010000652.1 GCA_027001345.1 Acidobacteriota bacterium
CCCCGGCCCCGCTGGCTGGGCAAGCGTGCTGCTCGAGTTGCTCGGGCCCGCGTAGTCAGGAATTCGGCCGGTGACCGCTGTTCTCTGACCGCTCACCGCTTGCCTGCAGCGAGATTCTTGAGCCTCGCACTGTGCCGAAAGCAGAGTGGCCGGTCGCGTTGCGAGGTGGCCCGAAAGGATCGCACCCTGTCACACTCCCCGGCCAAGTCCCTGAAAACAAGCTGAGTTCCCGGATCCGGGAGGGTCCTGCCACCAGGCTCTGCCCCGAAGATCCGAATGTCGGTGCAATGGGGGCATGGCTCGCAGCACTCCGCCCGCCCCCCAGACCGGCACGACTCGCCTGGTTCTCTCCGAGGTTGGCCACGGCAGCGCCCCTGTTGAGGGAGGAACGAGCAACTCAGCCTTTCGCTCCCCCCTCGCGGAGCCTCTTACGCCGCGCCTTCCCGGGAGGATAGAGGCCAAGCACGCGCAGGCCGCGCTTGGCTTGCAGCCCCATCCCGCCCCAGTCAACCGAGTCAGGGCCGATGGTTACCGAGAATCAAACCGATCCGAACGCCAGGAAGAAACTGGTATCGGTGCTCTCGAGTTTCGAGCATGTCGGATTCTGTCCGGCGCAAGGGCTTCCAGAGGAGTCCTCGCACTTCGCGCCGGAACACGCCGGTTTGCCCACCGAGTCCTTCGTCCTATTGCACCCCGACGTTGTACAAAGGGAGTTACAGCCTGAATGGGAGCAGGTGACTCCCAAAGGAACGACAACGTCCCCGTCGCCCAAAGGAACCACGAAAATCGACTTGATCTGGGTATACCGCACGCCGGCATCGATCCACGTGACAGTGGACTGGGCCGATATGAAATAGCCGTCACCGTTCTCGAAGCTCGAACTGTACTCAGCCTCCTGCTCCGGCGTAAGCTCGTCATAGAAAAGCACCACGGTTCCGTTCACACCCCCTGGATCCACCTCGGCCAGGATGATGTCCTTGACGCTCGCCGCCTCGGAATTGGCGACCGCGGAGATCGCCAGAGCCCCGAGAACCACCGACACCGCAAGAATCCGTCTAATCATTGCAATCCCTCCTCGATCGTTCCAGGCCTGATGCCGCCCCTCGGGCGACAACACCCTATAGTCAACCGCACATGACCACTGCAAGCTTTACCGCCCCCCCGGTCGTCTGTCAACTGTGGGCCTCTACGAGCAGAGGTTCCGCCTCAGGAGCCCGCCGCGGGCGCAGGCTCCGCCCCGGGCCCTGTTCGAGAAAGTCGAGGCGCAGGGATCCTCAGATTGTTTGGCGTGTGATACAGCGGGTGTGGGTCGGCTTCTCCTTGAATCTAGCCGAGGATCGCCGGGGAAGATGCCCACCCCGATCCATTCCGGCGATGGAGAATCTCGGGCCGCCCATCAACACGTTTCGGGGGACGGCCACCGCTGTGTTGCTCCAGGCGAGAGTTATCCCATCTTCGCCTCGGAAAAACCGGAGGCCTGGACATGCGGGTTCTCTTTGTCAGTTTTCAGATCGAGAGCGTCTGGACAGAGCCCACGAACCTGGGATCACCGATCAACTCGGAGGACTGGGATATCCATCCCTCTGAATCTCAGGACGACAGATACCTCTTCTTCACCAGAAGGGAGGCCTGGCACACAGCCGAGGATTCAGACATCCACCGGGTCAGCACCGATTTCATCGAGCCTCTGAGAGGACGGTAGATCTGCGCGCCATTCAGGCCCGGGATCTCCGGTCTCCTCGACGCACCGCGCGCCGGAGCCCGATTCGCCCGCCGGAGTTTGAGGAGGGCACTTCCCACCGGCGAGTACCTTCCCCCCTGGCATGTCTGGCGTTGACCATGCGAGCGCTTTTCGGCGATGATTCTGGGCGTGCTGCGGTGTCGAGGGGAGTTCGGTGGATGCGCTCCATGCCGTGACAGGCGCTTTTGGGTACTCGGGGAAGTACATCGCCAGGCGTTTGCTCGAGAGGGGTGATGAGGTCATCACGCTGACGAACTCACCTCGGCGGGCCAACTCCTTCGGCGAACGGGTCAAGGCTTTTCCGTTCAACTTCGACGAGCCGAAAGTGTTGGCACGCTCACTGCGGGGCGTGCGCGTGCTCTGCAACACCTACTGGGTGCGCTTCAACCACAGGCTCTTCAAGCACGCAGACGCGGTCAGGAACACCGAACGTCTGTTCGGGGCAGCCAGGGCGGCAAGAGTCGAGCGAGTCGTTCACGTCAGCATCACCAATCCGTCGGCGGATTCACCGTTGGAGTATTTCAGCGGCAAGGCGAGACTCGAGGCAGCGCTGGCGGAGTCGGGCATTTCCTTCGCGATTCTTCGCCCGACGGTGCTCTTCGGCAGGGAAGAGATCAAGGAGCTGATGGCCGACTTGCTGTGCGTAGAGGCTCCCGCCGCCGGACCCACCAGGCTGACCCGGTGGATCGAGGATCACGCCGATTCCCTGGGCAGGCGGTACACCAGCGAGCTGGCTCGCCGGCGTTGCCGAACCGAGGCCTAT
>JALTMS010000653.1 GCA_027001345.1 Acidobacteriota bacterium
CCCCCTCGCCAGACCCTCTTCAGCGAGTTCCACGCGGGCACCGGCGAGAAGATCGAGGCCTCGACCACGATGGTCTTCGCCCGCCTGCTGCGCAGCCTGCTCAAGGACGACAAGCTCGGCCCGCGGGTGGTGCCCATCGTCCCCGACGAGGCCCGCACCTTCGGCATGGACCCTCTCTTCTCGGAGTTCCAGATCTACTCTCCCCTCGGTCAGCGCTACACGCCGGTGGACGCGGAGTTCCTCATCTCCTACAAGGAGAGCCGCACCGGCCAGATCCTCGAGGAGGGCATCACCGAGGCCGGCGCCATGGCCTCGATGACCGCCGCCGGCACCGCCCACCACACCAGCGGCGTGCCGATGATCCCCTTCTTCATTCTCTACTCGATGTTCGGCTTCCAGCGCATCGCCGACCTGATCTGGTCGTTTGCCGACTCCGGCGGACGGGGTTTCCTGCTCGGTGCCACGGCGGGCCGCACGACCCTCAACGGGGAGGGCCTCCAGCACCAGGACGGCCACTCCCTGCTGATGGCCGCCACCAACCCCGCCTGCGTGGCGTGGGATCCGGCCTTTGCCTACGAGGTGGCGCTGATCATCGAAGACGGGCTACGGCGGATGTACCGCGACGACGACAACGTCTTCTACTACATCACGCTCTACAACGAGAACTACCACCAGCCTCCCCTGCCCTCGAAGAAAGCCGCCAAGGGGGTGCTCGCGGGGCTCTACCGCTACCGCCCCGCCGGCGGTGCGAAGAAGAACCGGCCCCGGGTCCAGCTCATCGGCTCCGGCTCGATCCTGCTCGAGGTGCTGCGCGCCGCGGAACTTCTCGACCAGCGCTTCGGCGTGGCCGCCGACGTGTGGTCCGCGACGAGCTGGAGCGAAGTGCGCCGCGAGGCCCTGGCCGTCGAGCGCTGGAACCGGCTACACCCGGATCAGCCTGCCCGCGTCAGCCATGTCGAGCGCTGCGCGGCCCAGATGCAGGGCCCGGTGGTCGCCGCCAGCGATTTCGTCCGGGCCGTCCCCGATCAGGTGGCCCGCTGGATGCCCGAGAGCTTCACCGTGCTGGGCACCGACGGCTTCGGCCGCTCCGACACCCGCCCCGCCCTGCGACGTTTCTTCGAGGTCGATGCCGAGCACATCGCCGGCGCCGCGATCAGCGGCCTGGTCCGCGCGGGCACCCTCGACGCCTCGGCGGCCATCGAGGCCTTCGCCGAGCTGGGTATCGACCCCGACGCTCCCTATTCCGCGAACACCGACGCGATGGCGCCGAGCAGTTCCTGACGATCGACGGGTTTGGCGAAGGTGTAGCGGGCCCCGAGACTGCGCGCCACGGTCAGGTAGTCGAGACCCCCGGCGCTGCCACCGCCGGAAATGGCGATCACGGGCAGGTCGGGATAATCCCGCCTGAGTTCCATGATCGTCTCGATGCCCTCCTTGTCGGGCATCAGGATGTCGGTGATCACCAGATCGAAGCCGCTGCCGCGCTGGGCCCGCAGACCCAGCTCGCCGTTGGCCACATCCACCACCTCGTACCCGGCGCGCTCGGTCATCTCGCGCAGCATACGCCGGGTCCGCTCATCGTCCTCGATCAACAGGATTCTCGGCATCCAGGCACCCCTTACCAGCGCGAGTTACGAACCACTCGCAAGCCGAACCTCGCATCAGCAGACTATCACTTCGCCCCGCTGCTGTCCCGCCCACCGGCCGCGGGACCGATCGCCTGGCCCATGACCCGGCGCAACTCTCTGATTCCAAATGGCTTGACCAGAAGGAAGGGAAACTCTTCCCGATCCACCGACCCCGCTGCCGCGCTCCCATGGCCGGTGCAGAGGATCACTGGCAGCTCCGGCCGGCGCCGACGCATATCCGCCGCCAGCTCACAGCCCCCCATGCCGGGCATCACCACATCAGAGATCATGATACGGCAGCCACCGAGATCTACACGGAAGCGTCCGAGGGCCTCGGCTGCGTCGGTCACGCCATCGACCTCGAAGCCCAGTTCCTCGAGGATGCGGGAGACCATCGTCACCAGGGCCCGGTCGTCGTCGACGAAGAGGATCCGCCCCTCCCCCCGGGGAACCGGCCCTGCGGCACCCTCCCCCTCCGGGCGGATCTCGCGGCTCGCCGGAAGGTACACGGTGAAGGTCGCCCCCTCTCCCGGCGCGCTGTCCACCGTCACCGCCCCCCCGAGACGCGCGGCGATACCGTGGACCACGCTGAGCCCCATGCCCGTGCCGGCACCCGGTGCCCGGGTGGTGAAGAAGGGTTCGAAGACCCGCTCGAGCAGGGAGCGCTCGATACCCGGCCCCGTATCGCTCACCGTCAGTCGCAGGTACTCCCCCGGAGCCAGCGCCACGGCATCCCCCTGGGGGCCGATCTCCACCGCCCGCAGATCGACTTCGATCCGCCCCCCACCGGCTTCCATCGCCTGGGCCGCATTGGTGCACAGGTGGGTGGCGATCTGGTGCACCTCGGTGGGCTGGGCGTAGACCCGCAACCCTCCGTCGTCCACCGTGGAGACCAGCTCGATCGACGGCGGCAAGCCGGCCCGCATCAGCTTGACGACCTCCTTGATCACCGACCCGGCCTGCAGGGCCACCCTCTCGCCGCTCGAACCCCGGGCGAAGGCCAGCAGTTGCCGGACCAGGTCGCGGGAACGCCGCGCCGAGGCCAGCACCTCCTCGAGGTCCGAGCGCAGCGTGCTCCCCGGCGCCGCATGCTCGAGGGCCATCTCGGTGTAACCGCTGATGACGAACAGGGCGTTGTTGAAGTCGTGGGCGATGCCGCCGGCCAGCGTGCCCACCGCCTCGAGGCGCTCGGCCCGCCGCAGATGACTCTCCACCTCCCGCCGCCGGGCCTCGGCACGCTGGGCTCGCCGCCGCCAGATGGCGATCGCCACGATGGCCACCACGCCCCCGGCGAAGAGCACCGTCGCGTGGGTCAGCAGATCGGCCAGCAAACCCAACTCGAGGAGATGACCGACGTAGAGGTGGGCGGCGGCCAGAGCCAGCGAGATCACCAGCCAGGCCGCCACCAGCGCCAGGACTCCGCGCCCCCCCCAGGCATTCATCAGCTCGCCTCCTGCTCCATCCCGCTGTCCGCGGTGGCTCCCCCGCAGCTACTGCCGGCGCCCGCCGTGCAGCCGAAGCAGTGGCGGGCGAAGCGAATCCGGCGAGCGAGCAAGGCGGACATGTCGAAGTCGAAGATGGTGGCCGGCGCCTCCGCGTCAAGTTCCACGCCGAGCATCTGATTGAAATCGCAGTCGTACAGCCGTCCCTGGTGGTCGACGCTGATCATCGACCGGCACATCACTCCCGCCGCCGCCGCGGGATTGAAGTTTTCCATCAGCTTTTCCATGTACCGCTCATAGCCGCCACGCTGCTCGAGCTGCTGCCGAAAACGATGGATCGGCATGTTGGTCATCGTCAGCAGGCGATTGAACTCCAGCCCCAGTTTCTCCCGCAGCTCGCGGCGAAACTCCGCCTCCAGGCTGCATTGATCCGGCGGCAGGTAGGCCCCGGCGGGGTTGTAGACCAGGTCGAGCAGCAGTCCGCTGCCCGGCCGCCCGAAACCCTCGGCGTTGAGCCGGCGGATCGCCTCCACGCTCTTGTCGAACACTCCCCGGCCCCGCTGCCGATCGGTGAGCGATGCCCGGTAGTAGGGCAGCGAAGAGATCACCTCGACCCCCTGCTCGGCGAAGAAGCCGGGCAGATGAGCCATGCTCGCCCCGCTGATCGGGTGCCCGTCAAGGGTCACCGTCAGGTTGTGCCGCACCATCACATGACGTCCCACAGCCCGGGCGCGACGCACGATCTGCTCGAAATCGGGATGCAACTCCGGCGCCCCCCCGGTGATGTCCAGGTGCCGAATCGAGGGATGCCGCTCGAGCACCGCCAGGCACTGCTCCCACGTGGCGCGCGCCATCATTTCCCTGCGCCGGGGGGAAGCATCCACGTGACAGTGGCGGCAGGCCTGATTGCACAGGCGGGTGATATTGATCTGCAGGGTCTCGACACTCAGCGGCTCGAGACTCAGCGATCGCGCGTCGAGCAGACGAAGAAACTCCGGCATCAGTGCCGTGCCCTCCGCGCTTGCAGCACCGTGATCGCCGCCGCGCGAACGATCTCGTCCACGCTCGCATGGTGCGTGAGGATGTTCACCGGCCGGGACAGACCACAGAGAATCGGGCCCACGGTCTCCGCTCCCGCCAGCCGCGACAGTAGCCGGTAGGCGATGGCTCCCGAGCCGAGGTCGGGGAAGATCAGCACGTTGGCGTCTCCCTGGATCCGCGAGTGGGGGAAGAGTTCGGCGGCGTCCGGGGCCACGGCCACGTCGGCCTGCATCTCGCCGTCGACCACCAGGTCGGGCCGCGCCTCGGCGACCATTTCCACGGCCCGGGCGACCTTCGAGGCTCTGGGATCTTTCACCGATCCGAAGTTCGAGAACGAGAGCAGAGCGACCCGCGGTTCGAGATCGAAAAGTTCCTCGGCCGCTTCGGCTCCCAGAATCGCCATCTCCGCCAGGGTCGCGGCATCGGGATCGATGTTGACGGCGGTGTCGGCGAAGAGAAACAGGTGGTCGGGGAGGATCACGGCCAGCACGCTGGTGACATGATCGACGCCATCGCGGGGGCCGATGATCTCCAGCGCCGGCCGAACGCTGCTCGGATAGGGGCGCCCCAGGCCGCCGACCAGGCCGCTGGCCTGTTCCTCTTCGACCAGCAGCAGGCCGATGCGCAGGGGATCCTGCAACAGGCGGTGGGCATCGCTCAAGCTCACCCCGCGGCGTTGCCGCAATTCGTAGAGCCGGCGCTCGAGTTCCGGCAGACCCTCGTGACTCCGCGGATCGAGGGTCTCGCAGCCCGCCAGATCGAGACCGTGCTCGGCGGCGATCGCCTCGATCCGTGCCGGCTGGCCGACCAGCACCGGCGTGCAGATCTGCTCGTCGACCATCCGCTGGGCCGCCCGGAGCACCGACAGGTGCTCGCCCTCGGGAAAGACGATGCGGGCCGGCGCCCGACGGGCCTTCTCCAGTACCAGGCGCATCACTCGCCGGGACGGCCCGAGCAGGCTCTCGAGATGCAGCGCGTAGGCTTCCCTTCCGGGCCACCGGGTGTCGCCGGCGACGCCACTTTCCACTGCGGCCTCGGCCACCGCGGGTGCGACGCTCAGCAGCACTCTCGGATCGAGGGGCTTGGGCAGAATGTACTCCGGGCCGAAGGATAGCTCGTCGACGCCATAGGCGCTGAGCACCACTTCCGGCGGATCGGTGCGGGCCAGATCCGCCAGGGCGCGAGCCGCGGCGAGCTTCATCGCCTCGTTGATTCTTCCGGCCCGTACATCGAGCGCACCCCGAAAGATGAAAGGGAAACCCAGTACATTGTTCACCTGGTTCGGAAAGTCCGAACGCCCGGTCGCGATGATCGCGTCGGGCCGGGCCGCCGCAGCTTCCTGGTAGCCGATCTCCGGGTCCGGGTTGGCCAGGGCGAAAATGATCGGGCGCGGCGCCATCGCCGCGAGCATCCGCGGATCGACCAGGTTCGCGCCAGAGACCCCGACCAGTACGTCGGCCCCCTCGAGGGCCTGCTCGAGGGTGCGCGCGTCGGTCTTGCGCGCCAGTTTCTGCTTGTGCGCGTTCATGCCCTGCTCGCGACCGAGATGGATCACCCCCCGGGAGTCGACCCACAGGATCTTCTCCGCATCCACCCCCAGCGCCACGAACATCCGCCCGCAGGCCACGCCCGCCGCCCCGGCGCCGATGATCACCACCCGCACATCCTCGACCTGCTTGTCCTGCAAGTCGAGTGCATTGATCAGACCCGCCGTGGCGATGATCGCCGTGCCGTGCTGATCGTCATGGAAAACCGGAATGTCCACCAGCTCCGACAGGCGCTCCTCGATCTCGAAACATTCCGGCGCCTTGATGTCTTCGAGGTTGATTCCGCCGAAGGTCGGCGCCAGCACTCGCACGGCCTGGATGAAGGCTTCCGGATCTTCCGTGGCGACCTCGATGTCGAAGACGTCGATTCCCGCGAAGCGATTGAAGAGCACCCCCTTGCCTTCCATCACCGGCTTGCCGGCCAGTGCGCCGATATTGCCCAGACCGAGTACGGCGGTGCCGTTGGAAATCACCGCCACCAGGTTGCCCCGGTTGGTGTAGCGGTAGGCGGCGGCGGGGTCGCGGGCGATCGCCCGGCAGGGCACGGCCACACCGGGGGTGTAGGCCAGCGACAGGTCGCGCTGGGTCAGGCACGATTTGGTGGGTCGCACCTCGACCTTTCCCGGGCGCGGCAACTCGTGGTAGTCCAGGGCATCCTGGTCTCGGATCTTGAGGTCCATCGCGCACTCCTCTCTCGTGCTCGTCCCTGCCTCGGCCCCACCTCTGGCGGGGCAAACCGTAACATTCTACTCTTCACTCCTCGGGTAAAAAGCTGGTCACACACCCCCTGCGTCCCGCCATCGCGCTTGACAGGCCCGGCACGACTCCGCAACCCTGGTTGCAACGGCGCTGGATCACGTGGGCGAACAGAAGTGGAGACGACGTGAAGACGATGATGCGAACGAGCATCGGCGTGGCGGGGCTGTGCTGTGCACTGCTCTCCCCCCTGGCCCTGGCCCAGACGGTTTTCGTCGATCGGGCCCACAGCGTGGCGATCGACCCCTCCCGGGGAGCCGACAGCCTGGTGGACTACGGCGCACTGGTGCGCTTCGGCCCGTGGGACGATCGCAACTACGAGTTGACCCGGGGAGATCTGGCCGTGCTCGCCGCCAACGAGGCCGAGCTACGCGTTCCGATCCCCGCCTTTTTCCGCGTCGAACTCCGGCGGTCGATCGAGTCCCTAGGCCGGCGCAGTGATGTTCGCTACCCGCTCTACGCACTCAACGTCTTCCGGCAGAATTTCGGCGGCTACCTGGTCGATGGGGTCTACTACCGCGAGGCGACCCGCGATCGGGACCGCTACTACGTCGATCTGAGCGAGCCGGTGGCGGCCGGCGCCCGGGCCGGCAGCGAGGCGGCCCTCGGCGAGTCCCGGGTGACCAGCCCGGAGGGCGCCGCCGAATCGGCGATCGCGATCAACCCGGTGGACACCACCCGGATCATCGCCGGCTCCAACGGGCCCAACGGCGGCCAGAGGATGCACTATTCCACAGATGGCGGCGCGAGCTGGACCCAGACCGAGCTGCCCCTGGGGGGCACCTGCTGCGATCCGAGCGTGGAGTGGTCGACGGACGGTCAGTACGCCTACACCACCACCCTGGGCTGTTTCATCGTTTTCTGCGATGTCTGGTTCTATCGCTCCGATGACGGCGGGGTGAGCTGGACCGGCCTCGAGACCTTCACCCCCGGCGACCCCCGGCGGGAGGTGGACAGCGCCGACCGCGAATTCCTCCACGTCGATCTCTCCCCCACCTCGCCCTACAAGGACAACATCTACATCACCTACCACAACGGCAACGTGATGCGCCTGGCCCGTTCGACGGACTTCGGCAACACCTTCACGACCAAGAAGTTTTCCAGCGCTTCGGAGGACATGGGCATCGCCGGCGACATCGCCACCGACCGCGCCGGCAAGATCTACTACGTCTGGCCTGCGTTCAACAGTCGCACGATTCGGCTGATGACCTCCACCGACGGCGGGGCCACCTTCAGCGCCATCTCGGTGATCGCCGACACCAACGCGTCGTTCTCCTACCCGATCCCGGCCATGGAGAGCCGGGAGGTGGCGGTCTACGTCTCGGCCGCCGCCGACCTGAGCGACGGCCCCTACGCCGACAGCATTTACCTCTCCTGGGCCGACGCGACCACCCCGCCGAGCGGCGACCCGGCGAGCAACCACTCCCACATCCAGGTCGCCTACACCCACGACGGGGGCGCGAACTGGACCCTGGTCACCCCCCACGAGACCGCCGACGAGCTGACGGTGGACCGCTGGCAGTCCTTCCTCGCCGTGGGCAACGACGGCACCGTGCACCTGATCTTCCACGACACGCGGCGCTCGGCCGACCGCAGTGGTTCGGACATCTTCTACACCTACTCCACCGACGGGGCTCAGAGCTGGTCGAGCCCCAGCCGGGTGACCGCCGAGATGTCGCCGAACATCGCCGACGGCTTCGAGTACGGCGACTACAACGGCCTGAGCATGGTGATGAACGATCTGATGGCGATCTACACCGACAACCGCAGCGAGTCGGGGGGCGGGGGCGACTCGATCGACGTCTATTCGGCTGGAATCGAGCCGGGCACGGCCCCGGCCTCAGGCGCCGGCCGCATTCCCGGCGCCAAGGACGTCAGCGGCACCCCCCTGACGCTGACCCGGCTCGCCGGTGGCGACCTGCAACTGGACTGGTCGACGGTCTGCGGTGCGGGCAACGACTATGCGGTCTACGAGGGCCTGCTGCCCGATCCCGAGAGCAAGCAGCAGCGCCTGTGCTCGACGGGTGGAGCGACCACCGCCACGCTGACCCCGGCCTCGGGCCAGCGCTTCTATCTCGTCGTCGCCCAGGGCGACGGTGCGGAAGGCTCCTACGGCCAGACCAGCGACGGCACCGAACGCAACCCCGCCACCGACGCCTGCCTACCCCAGACCATCGCTTCCTGCCCCTGAACCGGGCTTACTGTCCATTCCCGGCGGCGGGGGCGAGCACCTCCACCCGAACGGGAACCAGAATCCTCGGCAAGGTCGGCTGATTGGTGCGCACCACCAGCCGACCGGCATAGACCCCCGGCGCCAGGGCGCTGGTGTCGATCTTGACCTCCAGCCGCTGCACGGGTCGGGGCTTTTCGGTGGTCACCCGGGCCGACACCCCCTCGAGGTTGCCGGTCACCTCGACCTCGGTGGCCCGGAAGGGCTTGCGCTGGGTGTTGCGCAGGGTGATCCCCCGCAGCAGGGGCGTGTCGCTGCTCTCGACGCGAACGTTCAACCGCGAGGGCTGGGCCTGGATTGCCGGGGTGACCCGAATACGAACCGGCAGCGATATCTCGCGGCGCTCCGGATGATTGGTCACCACCCGCACCGTACCCACCTCGCTGCGCGGCTCGCTGGTGTCGGCCAGCCGGATCTTGACCCGCCAGTCGCCGACCACCGCCTTGGTCCGCTGGCCGGGGGGATCTCCGCCGACCTCGGTGACCTTTTCGCGGGTCACCTCCAGCCCCGTCCGGCTCGGCGTGATCTCTTCGAGTTCGAGGGGCCGGCCGTCGGGGCGGTGGAAAAGCAGGTTCATCTCGATCTCGCTGCCCGCCGTGCCGTAGAGGTTGATCGAGGGCTGGGGGTAGACCTCCACCGGCGCCTGGGCCAGAAAACTCACCGACAGGCGAAGGCGGCGATGTTGCGGATCGTTGGTCTCCACCTCGACGGTCTTGGTGCGCCGTCCCTGGATTCCCTTGGTCTTGATCTTGGTCACGATGCGTCCCGACCCACCGGGCGGGATCGCCGAGTCGAACTCGGCAACCGAGCAGCCTCAGCTCGGTTTGGCCTTGAGAATGCGCAGTTCGGCCTGGCCCTTGTTGTGCACGACGAACTCGGCGGTGATCTCTTCCCCCTCGGGAACCACGCCCAGGTCGATCTTCTCCGACTCGACGCTGAACAGCGGCACGGCCCCCGGCTCGTCCTGGGCCCAGACAGCCGTCGTCAGGGCGAAGATCAACAGCAGGAAAGCCGCCACAGCCAGGACCCGGCAACCCAGGGCCCCGCAACGCTGACCTCGCAACATGCCTGTTTCCTTTCCTGAATTCCGCTGGGCATTGTACGGCGAGATCCGCCCGAGGGCAGGAAGAGCCCCAC
>JALTMS010000654.1 GCA_027001345.1 Acidobacteriota bacterium
GCCGGCTCGCCGGACGCAGCGGCTGGCCGCTCTGCTTGCGCCCCTGCTCGCGCCCAGGCCACCGGCTCGCCAGGCGCTGGCGGCGGCCCGGGAAAGCCTCGAGGCTCGCGCGCGCGAGGATCGGCGTCAGGGCCTGGCTCGGGTCCGGCGCCAGGCCCTGCTGGCCCTGCTCGGGCCGGCGGCAGCCGCCGAAACTCTCGAGGCTCGTCCCTCCCTTTGGGAGGCGATCCGTGCTGACGAGGTGGCCCGCGTGCTCGAAGCCGTCAGGCGCGAGACGTTGCCGGTGGCTTTCGCCGGTCCCTCGGGCGATGCCTCTCGACTCGCGGCGGAACTCGAAACCCGCGTCGGACAGGGACCGCTTCTGCGCCCGTCGGCCGCGCCGCCGCCAGTCACCGCCCAGCGTCTGGTAGTCGACGATGAACAGGCCGCGGGCGGGGCGGTGGCGCTGGCCCACGCCCTGCGCTTCGATCGGGCGCTGGCCGATCGCCATCGGGCGGCTCTCGCCCTGCTGGCCGAGTCTCTGGCCCGGGGAGAGGGGTCCCTCGAGCAGCGACTGAAGGTCGCTGTGGGCCCAGGCGTGACTTCCTCGGTGGAGCTGCTTCCCGCGGCAGATGGTGGTGGCGTCCTGCTATTGGGCGCCGAGGTGCCGCAGGCGCAGGTGGCTGCGGCATGGAAGGTGCTGATGGCCGCTCTCGATTCCGCTGCCCGGCAGTCCTTTCGCCGAGATGCCGTGCTACGGGCGCGTCAGCGGCTCGATGCCGCCGCCCGGCAGCGTCGCGCCGACGCCGGGCGGGTGCTGCTCGAGGAGCTGCTGCCGGCGCCGGCATGGCACTGGCCCCCGGAGGATCGATGGAAGAAGCCGGCAGGATCCGCCGCCCTGCTTGCCGCGGCCGGCGATCTGCTCGACAGTGCGGCCCGGGTGGCGGTGGAGAGCGGGACCTCCGCGGGACCGACCGTGGCGCTGGCCGGGTTCCCCCAGCCTCGGCTGGTCGCTCCTGTCGAGCACTGCGGGCGTGATCTGCCGCTCCCCTGCCGGCCGCCGAAGGAGCAGCGCCGGGAACTGGCGCGCCGGCGGGCGGTGGAAGTACTCCAGACTCTCGGAGGGCGGGGTGCCGACTCGACTCCTCCGGCCTACGTCGCTCGCTACACCATGTCTGAGCAGACCGCTGTCGGTCCCGTGATCACCGAGGTGGAGGTCGAGGCGGGACCGGATCGGGCTCGGGCAAGCTGGCGGACGGGGGAGCAGATATTGGTGGTGGAGTCCTCTCCCGGAATCGACAGGATGATCGTCCATGGCCAGCGAGAGGCGGAGATCGGCGCGGTGGGCATCGATCAGCTCGAGTTGCTGGCGTTTCGAGAGCCGGCCGTACTGGCCGGTGCGGTGCTCTCCGGATTGCTTCCCGCCGAGGTGCCCGAGCGGGAACGAAAAGGAGCGGACGAGAACCGCCCTTTCTTGCGGGTGGAACTGGCTCAGGGCTCGCGACTCGAGATGGTCGTCGGTCCGGAAAGTGCCCGTCCGCAGGCTCTGCGGGTGTGGTGGCCGGGCAGCGAGGTGGGCGATGAGCCCGACGAGGTGCTGGAGTTCGAGGAGTGGAGCCGCGCGGGAAGCTTCGACGTGGCGCGCAAGATCAACGTGCGGGGCCGGCTGGGGGCGCGGCACTACCTCCTCGAGGCCTGGTCCTGGTCGGAGGCGCTGCCCGGGAAGGCGGAATTGCCCGAAAACAGTTTGGGCATAGAATGAGCCCAGTAGCGGCAAAGTCGGTTGTCGGCTCAGGTTAGCCTGGTTGATGCATGACGCTCCGTGACGAGGGTACGCAGATCGTGCCAGCTTGCGGGGTCGCAGCCGAAGGACTCATGCATGATCCGGGTCGGGCATATCCGGTGGCGGGCGGAAGCCCCGCCACCCCCCACGAAGGCGCATTTTCCATGACCTCACAAAGCCCCTCCCAAGGCGGGACGACACCGCGGCAGCGGGTCGAGGCGGCAATCATTCGTCTGGCCGGCGACTCGGGCGACGGGATCCAGCTCACGGGTAGCCGGATGAGCGAGACCTCTGCGCTGGCCGGCAACGATGTGGCGACGCTCCCCGACTACCCCGCCGAGATCCGCGCGCCGGCGGGCACCCTGCCTGGTGTCTCCGGCTTCCAGCTCCAGTTTGCGTCCAAGTCGGTACTGACCCCGGGCGACCAGGCCGATGCCCTCGTCGCCTTCAACCCCGCGGCCCTGCGCGTCAATCTCTCGGGGCTCAAGCAGGGCGGTATCCTGATCGTCAACTCCGATGCCTTCGACGCCAACAACTTGCGCAAGGCCGGCTACGATCACTCGCCCCTCGAGGGGCACGAACTCGAGGGCTTTCGGGTCTATCCCGTGGGCATCACCAGCATCACGCGGCAGGCGCTCGAGCAGACGGACCTGAGTCTGCGGGCCAAGGATCGCTGCAAGAACTTTTTCGCGTTGGGCATGCTCTACTGGCTCTACAGTCGCCCCCTCGAGCCGACCCTCGAGTGGCTGCGGCGCAAGTTCGCTTCCCAGCCCGAGCTGGCGGAGGCCAATGAGAAGGTGCTGCGTGCGGGCTACAACTATGCGGAGACGGCGCGCATCTTCCAGACCGTCTACGAGGTGGCCCATGCGCCGCTCCCCGCCGGGCTCTACCGCAGCCTCGACGGTAACGAGGCGATCGCCCTGGCGCTGGCGGCGGTGGCCCATCAGTCGGGGCTTCAAGTCTTTCTCGGCAGCTATCCCATCACGCCCGCATCCACGGTGCTGCACCGTGCTGGACGGCTGAAGGCCCATGGCGTGGCGACCTTCCAGGCCGAGGACGAGATCGCCGCTGTGGGCGCTGCCCTGGGAGCCTCGTTTGCCGGAGCGCTGGGTGTGACCAGTACCAGCGGACCCGGGCTGGCGTTGAAGGGAGAGATGCTGGGGCTGGCGGTGATGATGGAACTGCCCCTGCTGGTGATCTGCGTGCAGCGGGGTGGGCCATCGACGGGATTGCCGACCAAGACCGAACAGGCCGACCTGGACATCGCCCTGCATGGTCGGCACGGCGAGTGCCCCATGCCCGTGCTGGCCGCCGCGTCACCGGGGGATTGCTTCCACATGGTCTTCGAGGCCGCCCGGCTGGCGATTCGCCACATGACGCCGGTGATCTTGCTTTCCGACGGCTATATCGCCAATGGCGCCGAGCCGTTCCGGGTGCCGGCGCCGGAGGATCTGCCGCCGATTCCGGTCCACTTCCACACCGACCCCGAGACCTTTCGCGGCGCCTACGTGCGTGACGCGGCGACCGGTGCACGGCCCTGGGTGCGCCCCGGGACGCCAGGCCTCGAGCATCGGGTGGGGGGGCTCGAGAAGGATGCACAGGGGGCGGTTTCTTACGACCCCGAGAATCACGAACAAATGGTCCGGGCTCGGGCGGCGAAGATCGAAGGCATCGAGAGCGACATTCCGCCGGCGAGCCTGGAGGAAGGCGAGGCCGAAGATGATCTGCTGATCGTCGGCTGGGGATCGACCTGGGGGGCGATCACCCAGGCCACCCGGGAACTGCGCCAGCAGGGGCTGAAGGTCAGTTCACTGCATCTGCGCTACCTGCAACCACTGCCTGGCGGGCTGGGGGAGATACTCGAACAGCACTCGGGACGGATCCTGCTCCCCGAACTCAATCGCGGACAGCTCAGGGAAGTGCTCAGCGCGCGCTACGGAGTGACCATCGAGGGGCTGCAAAAGGTTCAGGGGCAGCCGTTTCGGGTCTCGGAGATCAAGGCGCGTGCGCGGAAGATGCTGGAGGAGACGCGATGAGCAGCGATCCGGTCCCGACCTACAAGAAGAAGGACTTCAGCTCGGGTCTCGAGGTGCGTTGGTGTCCCGGTTGCGGCGACTATTCGATTCTCAACGCGGTACAGACGGCATTTGCCGCGATGGGAGTGCCTCGCGAGAATTTCGTTATCGTCTCCGGTATCGGCTGTTCGAGCCGCTTCCCCTACTACATGGACACTTACGGCATTCACGGCGTGCACGGCCGGGCGCCGACCCTTGCGACGGGGATCAAGCTCGCCCGTCCGGAACTCGACGTGTGGGTCGTCACGGGCGACGGTGACGGGCTGGCTATCGGCGGCAATCACCTGATCCACGCCATGCGGCGCAACGTGGGGCTGAAGATCCTGATGTTCAACAATCGGATCTATGGACTGACGAAGGGGCAGTATTCACCCACTTCCGAGCAGGGCAAGGTCACCGCCTCGACTCCCCTCGGCTCGATCGATCCACCCTTTCAGCCCCTGTCGGTGGCTCTCGGGGCCGGCGCGACCTTCGTGGCTCGCACGGCGGACCGCTTCGGCAAGCACCTGCAGGAGATGATCCGGCGAGCCGCGTGCCATCGGGGGGCGGCCTTCATCGAGGTGCTGCAGAACTGCAATATCTTCAACAACGGCGCCTGGGGCCAGATCACCGGCAAGCAGGAGCGCATCGACAACGTGGTCTACCTCGAGCAGGGTCAGCCCCTGCGTTTCGGTGAGGAGGGTCGCAGGGCGCTGATTCTCGAGGAGTGCGGTCAGCCCAGGGCGGTGGAATGGAACGACGGCGGCGATCCGAGGTTGATCGTCCACGACGAAACCCGCCCCGAGCCCTCGATGGCCTTCCTGCTGTCCCATCTCGCGCCGCCGGAGTTTCCGCTCCCCCTGGGGGTGCTGCGGGATGTTCCGGCTCCTGCCTTCGAGGATTTGCATCACGAGCAGATACGTCGGGCCGAGCAGAGCGAGTCGAACGACCTGGCCGAGTTGCTCGCCGGCCCGTCGACCTGGACCATCGAATAGGACGCACCGGGAGGATGCGGCCACGGCGGGTGCAGCAGTTCACCGGCCATGATCCGGAGCCCGGTCTGTCGGGTGGTTCCAGAGGTTCGTAACGGCTCGATCGCCATCACGGCACCGAGACCGCCCGTGTCGGCCGGTCAACAGCGCCAGAGAGGCGTACAATCACGAGCCCCACCTGGAAGGTGTCTGGCACGACGAGACTGATCGCAGTGGCGGACGATCGACTCGATCGTCGGGCAGAGGCCCGGGATCTGCTCGTCCTGCGTTGCCGGTCGGTTCTCGCCCGGAGCAGGTGGGGTGTGCAGGATGAAGACCATCAATCGGCTTTTCCGCTTGCAGTTCTTCCCTCTGGTGCTGCAAGTCGTCAGCCTCGGCGCCTTCGTGCTGCTCGTCGCCGGCGGCCTGGTGGCCGACACCTCCGAAATGGGCTTTGCCAAGGTGTTGCGCAACACCAATCTGGCCAACCTGCTGGTCTGGTCCTACTGGTGGCCGTTGATCATCCTCTCGGCGATCTTTCTCGGGCGCGTCTGGTGTACGATCTGCCCGGTGGAGTTACTCACTTCCCTGGCTTCCAGGATCGGCCTTCGCCGCCGACCTCCGGCATGGCTGCGTTCGGGCTGGGCGATGACCGCGCTGTACGTGGCGATCCTCTTCGTCGGGATCCATACCCTGGCGATTCACCGCGTGCCACGGCGCATGGCGCTCTACCTGATGGGACTCGCGGGAATCGCGCTGCTCAGCGGCTTGCTCTTCGCGCGCAACGCCTTCTGTGCCCACCTGTGTCCGGTGGGGCATCTGCTCGGTCTCTACGCTCGCTTCGCACCGTTCGGGTGGGCCGTGCGCAGGCGGGATCTCTGCTCTACGTGCAAGGACCGCTCGTGCATCAGCGGTGAGCGGGCCTATGACTTTCAGGGGCGGAGCTGTGGTGTCGGGCTCCATCCAGCCAGGATCGATCGGAACGACGACTGCATCCTCTGTGGCCAGTGCCTCAAGGCCTGTGAGCAAGGCGGCGCGGGAATCACGGATCGGCCGAATCCCGGCTGGTTTCGCCGCCGGTGGTTTGCAGACGTACTCGAGCCGAAGCCGCTGAGCGCCGCGCAGGCCGCCTTTGCCTTCGTGGTGTCGGGCTTCGTTGTCTACGAGTTGCTGACCGAGTGGAACGTGTCCGCAGCGATGCTGCTGTGGCTGCCGCTGAAGGTGGAGGCGATCGTCGGGGTCGGCACCGTGTGGGGCCGGGGGCTGCTGAAATCCACTCTGCTCTTCATCGGGCTGCCAGCGTTGTTCTGGTCACTGCCCTATCTCGCGTTTCGCCTGGTCGGTGGCAAGCTGGCTCTGCAAGACTACGTGCTGCGCTTCGGTGCGGCATTCCTGCCGCTGATGGCCGGTGCCCATGCCACCAAGGCCGTGATCAAGATGACTTCGCGGCTGCCCTACTGGAGGCTGGCTCTGGTCGACCCGGTGGGCCTCGGGACGGCCCGGGCTCTACTGAGTCGAACCCGAGTGCTGGCACCTCTGCCCCTGTGGCGCGACCCGCTGGTGACGGCAGTGGGGCTGGTCTTCATGGGGGGAGGCGTGGTGTTGAGTGCGATGACGGTGCGTCGGCTCGCCGGGCAGTGGGTGGCAGGCTCCGGCCGGCGCCGTGCATCGCTCTACCTGATTCCGGCCCTGCTCGGTGGTGTGCTCTTCGGAATGCTGATCAGTTGGAGGGTCTGGTGAGCGATCTGTCCCCGCCGACTACGAGCCGATGATGCTCAGTGGAGTCGTGATCGTGCTGGCCCTGGGCCTGGCCGCCTATCTGGTCTGGGCGCCGAGGCTGGCGGCAAGCCGGGACTGGAAGGCCACCCTCACTCCGCTGGCCTCGATCATGGGCAGTGGTTTTCTGGTCAGCGCGCCGCTGCTGGCGGCGGTGGTGGGGAATCTGGCGCTGGTGTTCATGGTCCTGTTGCTGGTGCTGGCCTATGGCGTGGGAAGCGCGATTCGCTTCAACATTCGCTACTTCGAGCCGGTCGAGGACAGCGGTCACGGGCCGGCTCAGGAACTGGCGTTCGCCGCGCGTATCGTGCTGCTCGGCGCCTATTTCGTTTCCGTCAGCTACTACTTGCAGCTCCTGGCAGCCTTCGTGCTCCGAGCGGTGGGAGTACAGAGCGAAGTGCTGGCGCACATCTGCGCTACGGCCCTGCTCGGGGTGATTGCGACGGTCGGTGTCTGGCGAGGGCTGGACGAACTGGAAGTCGTCGAGCGCTACGCCGTGAGTTTGAACCTGGGAGTGATCGCTGCATTGCTCGCGGCGCTGGCTGTTTACAACGGGCGCTTGCTGGTGACGGGACAGTGGGCCCTTGCTGATGTCTCTTCCGCTGTCGATCTGCGGGACTTGCGAGTCGTACTGGGATTGCTGATCGTCGTGCAGGGCTTCGAGACGTCGCGCTACCTGGGTGAAGAACATCCTCCAGAGGTGCGCATCCGGACCATGCGGGCGGCCCAGGTGATCTCGGCAGCGATCTACGCCGCCTTCATTGCGCTGGCCACGGTCCTCTTTCGCTCCGACCTCGGCTCCGATGTCACGGCAATCATCAACATGACCGCGCCGGTGGCTGTGGTCCTGCCCGTGCTGCTCGGCATCGCTGCCATCGGCAGTCAGTTCTCCGCAGCGGTTGCCGACAATGCGGGAGCGGGGGGGCTGCTGGAGGACATCAGTCACCGGCGGTTGTCGTCCCGTTCGGCCTACCTGCTGATCTTCCTGATCACCGTTGCCCTGACCTGGCAAACCGATGTCAATCAGATCATCGCCTACGCCTCTCGCGCCTTCGCCCTGTTCTACGCCCTTCAAGGAGCTGTCGCCTTGCTCATCGCGCGGGAGCGCAAGGATCTACCCTGGCGCGCCCTTCGCCTGGCGCTCTTCGCCACGATGACGACCTTCTGCCTGGCGGTGTTCCTGCTCGGACTCCCAGCCGAATGAGGTGGGAGGGAAACCGTCGGCAGAACCGATCGTTGCACCCATCGAGAGTGATAGGATGTTCGCCATGCGAGATGAAGGCTCTGCTCTGGTCGAAGACCTGCGCCGGGCGGTGTTGGTGGCATGGCTGGTGATCACCGCCTCGGGGCTGTTGGTGCTGGGGGCCTTCCACCTGCTTCCCGCCGACGCGTTGCTGGCCCTCGCCGGACGCCTTCAGCTTGCGGCGCACGATCGAGATCCCTGTGTTCTTTGCGGCATGACCCGCGGACTGCTCGCCCTGGCGCGCGGGCATGTGGAGCAGGCGATCGCGTGGAATCGGTGGTCGATCGTTTTCTATGGCGTCGTGCTGGCCAATGCCTGGTTCGTCCTGATTCGGGTCGCCGGCACTGCGGCAATGTTCCGAGGGAAGAAGCGGCGGCTTTCGCCGTCGCGAGGATCGTACCGGGCGGAGAGGGAGGAGAGATCATGCAGGTACTGAGTCTGGTGTGGGGCATTCTGGCGATTCTGGGGATGGTGGTCGGCTTCGTCCCCTGTCTCGGCGCGTTGAACTGGCTCAACATCCCCTTTGCAGCGGTCGGAGTGATCATCGGTGGCGTTGCCCTGGCCACTGCCGGAGACCGTCCGAAAGGCGCGAGCATCGCGGGATTGATCTGCTGCGTGATTGCCGTCTTCTTCGGGATCGCTCGTCTTGCCCTCGGTGGAGGCCTGGTCTGACGTCAATCGGCATTCTCTGCCAACATCCGTGCCGGGCGGGCGCCGCAGAATCGAGCACTGCGCCGGCCGAGCGACTGATCCGGCGAGAGAGAAAAGATGGATGTGCGCAAGTTGATCATCAAGGCGAAAGAGATCGAGGAGATGGCTGGAGAGAGGAAGATTCACTTCCTGAATCCGGAAGCCGAGCGGGTGAAGAAATCTCTGGGCGACGCGGTCGGTCTGCGGAACCTCGGCGTTCACGTGGTATCCGTCGATCCGGGGAAGGCGGCCACCGAGTACCACAAGCACTACTACGAAGAGGAGTGCATCTACGTTCTTTCGGGGGAGGGCCTGCTTGAAGTCGAGGGGGAGCACTTCCGTTTCGAGATGGGCGATTTCGTCGGCTTTCCGGCCAATACGGCGGCCTATTCGCTGGTCAATGACGGTACGGACCTCCTGGTCTGCCTGGTTTTCGGGCAACGGCTCGAGCAGGACGTCGCGGACTACCCCAGACAGGGCAAACGGCTGTATCGGAACAGTGGTCGCTGGGACCTGGTCGACCTGGAGCAAGTTCGCGATCCGCGGGATCGGGCGCCACGGGGCAGGTGACGTCAGAGCGCGCTTCCAGAGATGACGCCGATGGCGGCCTGTTGCCGGAAAGGCAGGAGGCCGAGGGGAGGGAAGAAGCCAGGCGGGGAGAGCAGCCGGACTGGCGGTGGCGATGGTCCCGGCTCCGAGCCGGGGGTCGAAACCGGCTACTGATGTGCCTCTGTCGAGCACCGGGCCCAGTGGGAGTGAGCGCAGAGGTGTGACGGGCTGCAACTCGGAAGGGAGCGTGGAGCATGCAGTCGCTGAGATGGGTGGTGGTCTTGCTGGCAGTACTCGAAGGGAGCTGGCTGGCCTTTGACGGAGGTCGTGCCCTGGTGGTGGGAGAGTACGTGACGCCCAGCTCGGGGTCGCACGCCGGCCAGCTTGGCCCGTGGTCGAAGGTCGTGGGGGCGGTGGGAATCGAGCCGCGCTCGACGCTGATGAAGTCGATCCACCTCGTGCTGGGATTGGCCCTGCTGGTGATGGCGGTCTGCTTTGCGTTCCGCCTGCCCTGGGCCTGGGGGGGAATGATCGTCTGTGCGGCGCTGAGCCTGTGGTACCTTCCATTCGGAACGATTCTCGGTCTGCTTCAGATCGTCGTGCTCCTCCTGCCCGCCCTGCGCGGCGGCGGTGCATGACGCCGGCGCTCGAGAACACGGAGCGGCTGCGGCTACTGCACGTAACCGAGG
>JALTMS010000655.1 GCA_027001345.1 Acidobacteriota bacterium
CCCTCGAGGCCATAGCCGACCTCGATGCGCACCTTGCGCTCGGCGAGGAAGATCGCGATCAGCAGGCCGTCGTCGCGCTCGCGGAAACCGGGTTGCCAGGCCTCGGCGATGGCCAGGGTCGCCTCTTCGAGGGGTTCACCCTCCAGCGAGGGGAAAATGGCCACACCGATCTGCAGGCCTTTCTCCCGGTTGAGGGCCATCAGCCGCTGCTCGAGGGCGCGCCGCGAAGACGCATCGAGCAGGCCCGCCCCGTCGTAGACGAAGCGAGCGGGCGCTGGGGGGATCGTCAGCGCCCAGCTCGGTGCCGCCAGCAGGGCCAGCGCCAGGAAGGCCAGCGCCAGCCTTCTGCCTGCTCGGGCAGGCCGCATCAGAACTCCACTTTCGGGGCGTTTTCGGCTCCGGCGCTGGCTTCGAAGTAAGGTCGGCTCTCGAAGCCGAAGATGGCCGCGATCAACCTGCCGGGGAAACGGCGCACGGCGGTGTTGTAGACCTTGACCGTGTCGTTGTAGCGCTTGCGTGCCACGGCGATCCGGTTTTCCGTGCCTTCGAGCTGGGTCTGAAGGTCGCGGAAGTTCTCGTTGGCCTTCAGCTCCGGGTAGCGCTCGACGGTGACCAGCAGGCGAGAGAGGGCCGAAGAGAGTTCGCCCTGGGTTTGCTGGAACTGGGCGAAGGCTCCGGGATCGGACAGGAGCTTGGGGGAGAGGGTGATCTGGCCGGCCCGGGCTCGGGCCTCGGCCACCGCGGTGTAGGTTTCTTTCTCGAAGCCTGCGACGCCCTTGACCGTCTGCACCAGGTTGGGGATCAGGTCCATGCGCCGCTGGTAGCTGGTCTCCACCTGGCTCCAGGCCGCACTGACCTGCTCGTCGAGGGCGACAAAGCGGTTGTAGCCGGAGGCCATCAGGCCCGCCAGGCCCAGCCCCACGAGCAAGAAGAGGGCCAGCAGCACCAGCACTACGATCAGCGTTCGTGACATTCGGGGTCTCCTCGGCCGGGCGGTCGGCCCGGGTGAAGCGGACGAAGCCCGAGCTTCGATACCGTGCGTATCTTACGCCTCTACGCCGGATATCCCATTGTCTTGCCGGCCGACGGGCCGAGGAGGGCGCCGGTGGTGGGGGCAGGGTAGAATCCTCGCTCATGCCCGGGCCACCGGCCGTGGAGCGATGGACCGGGTTTCGAAGGCCGGATTTCGAGGGAGAGAGAGATGAGCGCCGATCCGTTTGCGGGACTCGAGCCTGCGCGAGTTTGGAAGCACTTTGCCGCCATGACCCGTCTGGCCCGCCCTTCCGGGCAGGAAGAGAAGGTTGCAGCCCATGTCGAGGCGTGGGCCGCCGAGCAGGGCTTCGAGGTCAAGCACGATGCGACCGGGAACCTCTGCGTCCACGTGCCGGCCTCACCTGGGCGGGAGTCGGCGCCGGCGGTGGCGATTCAGGGCCACCTCGACATGGTCTGCGAGCGAGATTCCGACAGTCCCAACGATGCCGAGGTCGGTCGTCTCGAGGTGGTGCGCGACGGAGACTGGATTCGTGCGGTGGGCACCACCCTCGGTGCCGACAACGGCATCGGCGTGGCGGCGGGGATGGCCGCAGCCGAGGATCCGGAGGTGTTGCATGGCCCCCTGGATCTGCTGATGACCATCGACGAGGAGACCGGCATGACCGGAGCGATCGGCCTCGATCCCTCGATCCTGCGAGCCCGGATCATGCTCAATCTGGATTCCGAAGAGGACGGTGTGCTTTTTGCCGGTTGCGCGGGAGGCTGCGACACCAAGATGGCTCTCGGCGGTCCGCGGGAGGATCCCGGCGGAGCCAGCGCCTGGCGCATCACCGTCGCGGGACTCAAGGGCGGGCACTCGGGTCTCGACATCAACTGCAACCGACTCAATTCGATTCGGGCCCTGGCCCGGGTGCTCGGTCGGATCGCCGGTGAAACCTCGCTGCGGGTGGTGGCGCTCAGCGGCGGGAGCAAGCGCAACGCGATCCCACGAGAGTCGGAGGCGGTGATCGTCGTCGATCCGGCGGCGGAAAGTCTCGTCCGTCAGGCGGTCGAGGGCGTCGGCGCCGATCTGCGCGAGCAATACCGCGGTCTCGATGATGGGCTGAGCGTCGAGCTGACCGCCGCCAGCGCCGCGCCAGCGTTTTCGGTCGATCTCAGCCGGCGGCTGGTCGATCTGCTGCAGGCGATCCCCAGCGGCGTGGTGGCGATGAGCCAGGACATCCCGGGACTGGTGGAGACATCGACCAATCTCGGCGTGGTGACCACCGACGGCGACTGCGTCAACACGGTGTCCTGCTCGCGATCGTCGAATGCTCCGGCCCTTGCCGAGGTGCTCGCGGGCTTGCGGGCCGTCGGCCGGCTGGCCGGCGCGGAGGTCCACGAGCACGGCGGCTATCCCGGCTGGAAGCCGAACCTGGATTCCCCCGTGCTGAAAGTCACCCGGGAGGCATCGGCGCGGCTCTTCGGCGTCGAGCCGGAAGTCACCGC
>JALTMS010000656.1 GCA_027001345.1 Acidobacteriota bacterium
GGCGGTGATGAACGTGCTCAACACCACCATCGCCTACGCCGCGGCCCTGACCCTGCTGATCAGCATCGACCCGGGGCTGACCGTGGTGGCGCTGCTCCCCTTCCCCCTGGTGCTGATCGTCGCCCAACGTCTTTCGCGCCGCATCTACCAGCGCTCCCGGGCGGTGCAGGAGCAGCTCGCCGCTCTCTCCGAGCAGGCCCGGGAGAACTTCGCCGGCATCGCCCAGGTCAAGACCTACGCCCAGGAGGAGCGCGAGATCGCCGCCTTCGAGGCCGCCTCGGCTGAGTACCGCCTGCGCTGCCTTTCCGTCGCCTCCCTGCGCGGCGCGATGATCTCCTCGGTCGGCGCCGTCGCGGGCATCGGTACGCTGATCGTCCTGGCCCAGGGAGGCGCCCACGTGATCGAGGGACGGCTGACCCTCGGCGAATTCGTCGCCTTCAACTCCTACCTCGGTATGCTGGCCTGGCCGACCATCGCCCTGGGCTGGATCATCAACGTCTTCCAGCGCGGCGCGGCGGCCACCGAACGCCTGCTCGAGGTCTTTCGGGCGCAGCCGACGATCGCTCTCCCACCTCGCCTCGCGGCCGGCATCGCCGCGCCGCTGCCCCTGAGGGGCGAGATTCGGATCGTCGGACTCGATTTTCGCTACGGCGATCGCGAGGGGCATCACCCCCTGCGCATCGACACCCTGCAGATCGAGGCGGGCAGCAGGCTGGCCATCGTCGGCCCGGTGGGCGCCGGCAAGAGCACGTTGGCCAACCTGCTCTGCCGGGTCTATCCCGTCCCGGCGGGCCGGATCTTCCTCGACGGAGAAGACCTGGCCGAGATCGATCCGCGCCGACTGCGTGCGTCGATCGGCTACGTGCCCCAGGACGGCTTTCTCTTTTCCCGCTCCCTGCGCGACAACCTGCTGTTCGGACGACCGGAAGCGAGCGACGAAGAGCTGGCGGCCGCTATCCGACTGGCCCGGCTCGAGCCCGACATCGCGATGCTCGACGACGGCCTCGAAACGCTGATCGGCGAGCGCGGCGTGACCCTCTCCGGCGGTCAGCGCCAGCGCGTGACCCTGGCCCGAGCCTTGCTCTGCCGGCCGCGCCTGTTGATCCTCGACGACTCCCTGTCGGCCGTCGATGCGGACACCGAAGCGCGCATCTTGACCGGCCTCGCCACGGCGATGGAGGGGCGCACGACGCTTTTCATCACCCACCGCCTGGCGGCGGCCGCCGGCATGGACCGCATCCTGGTCATCGACCGGGGCCGCATCGTCGAAGATGGCAGCCACCAGACGCTGCTGGCCGCCGGCGGCCTCTACACCCGGCTCCTGCAGCACGCGCGCCTGAGCCGGCGTCTGGAGCGCCCATGAGCCGGCTGGGCAAGGCCGCGGGCGCGGCGATGGCCGAAGAGCAGGTCGGCAGGGTCTACGACGCCCGGCTGTTTCGCCGGCTGTGGCCCCTGGTCAGACCGCGACGAGCGCTGGTCTTCTTCGGCCTGCTGCTGGTGCTCGCGGGCAGTGCCGCCCAGCTCGCCCAGCCCTACCTGATCAAGCTCGCGGTGGACCGGGCGGTGATTCCCGGCCGGCGCGACCTGCTCGTGCTCTACGCTCTGGCCTTCGGCGCCTTCCTGCTCGCCGAGTTCCTCCTGCGCTACGGCCAGATCTTCAGCCTGGAGAAACTCGGCCAAGAGGTGGTCTACGACCTGCGCACCCAGCTCTTCGCCCATCTGCAGGAGCTGTCGTCGTCGTTCTTCGACCGCAATCCGGTCGGGCGCCTGGTAGCCCGGGTGACCACCGACGTGGAGGCGATTCAGGAAGCCTTCTCGTCGGGACTGGTGCTGATTCTCGCCGACCTCTTCCGCCTGGCGGCGATCGTGGTGATCCTGGTCCTGATGGACCCCTGGCTGGCCGCGGTGACCTTCGCCATCGTCCCTCCGATGCTCGTCGTCTCGTGGTTCTTCCGGCAGCGAGTCCGCGCCAGCTACCGCCGCGCTCGGGCGTTGATCGGCGAACTCAACGGCATGATCCAGGAGATGATCTCCGGCATGCGCCTGGTGCAGCTCTTCGGCCGCGAAAGCCACACCGCCCGGGAGTTCGAGGACCTCAACCAGCGCCACCGGGACGCCGAGCTGCGAGCGGTGACGTACGAGTCGGCCTTTTCCGCCGTCGCCGAGTTGCTCGGCTCGCTGACCCTGGCCGCGATTCTCTGGGCCGGTGGTCTACGTCTGATCGGCGATCACGTCACCTTCGGCACGCTGGTCGCCTTCATCGAGTATTCCCGGCGCTTCTTTCGCCCCTTGCAGGAGCTGACCCAGCGCTACACGGTGATGCAATCGGCGATGGCCGCCGCCGAGCGGGTGTTCCAGTTGCTCGACACGCGGCCCGCCATCGTCACCCCGGCCGCACCGGTGGTGCTCGACGCTCCCCGCGGCGCGATTCGCTTCGAAGCGGTGGACTTCGCCTACGACCCCGCGGCGCCGGTGCTGCGGGGCCTGGACTTCAGCATCGAACCGGGGCAGACGGTGGCGGTGGTGGGGGCCACCGGCTCGGGCAAGTCGACGTTGATCCGCCTGCTCTCCCGACTCTATGACGTCGACCGCGGCCGCATCCTGATCGATGATGTCGACATCCGCCGTCTCGATCTGCATGCGCTGCGGCGCCTGGTGGGCGTCGTGCCGCAGGATCCCTTCCTCTTCGCCGGCAGTATCGCGGGCAACATCTCTCTGTCGGATCCGACGATCACCCCCCAGCGCATCCGCCGGGCGGCCGAGGCGGTGCAGGCCGATCGCTTCATCCGCCGTCTTCCCCACGGCTACGACGAGTCGGTGCGCGAACGGGGCGGCAACTTCTCCGTAGGCGAGCGGCAGTTGATCTGCTTTGCCCGGGTGCTGGCCTTCGACCCGGCGATCGTGGTACTCGACGAGGCCACCGCTTCGGTGGACTCGAGCACCGAAGCGCTGATCCGCACCGCCCTCGACCGACTGCTCGCCGGCCGCACCTCGATCATCATCGCCCATCGCCTGACCACCACCACCGGCGCCGATCGGATACTGGTGCTGCACAAGGGTCGCCTGGTGGAATCCGGCACCCACGACGAGCTGATGGCCCGCGAAGAGGGCATCTACCGCACGCTCTACTCGCTGCAGGCTGCGGGCTGAGAATCGCCGTATATTGCGGGCACCCCCCATGGTCCTCGCGGGCCATCGATCATCTTCGCTGGAGGCTCCATGTCCTGCTTGCCCCGTGGTTCGCTGCTGCTGTGCGTCTGTTTGCTGCTCGTTTTCCTCCTCGCGACCGCCGGGGCGGCCGCCGAGGGTGAGAGTGGGGCCAGACCGGCCCAGCCGGGACACGAAGAAAGACCCGTCCCGCCGCCGGACGTGCCTCCACCGTCGCGAGAGCAACGTCAGACCAGCGCCGCGGCGGAGGTGACCCGGGGCAACTTCACCAGCGTGCAGGTCAACGTCGATGGGGCGGGCAACAACATCGTGGGCGATGCGGCCAACGAACCGTCGATGGCCATCGACCCCACCGATCCGCGCAACATCGTGGTGGGCTGGCGCCAGTTCGACGCCGTGACCTCGGACTTCCGCCAGGCGGGCTACGCCTACAGCCACGACGGTGGCGCGAGCTGGACCTTTCCCGGCGTCCTCGAGCCGGGTCAGTTTCGCTCGGATCCCGTGCTCGAGGCCGACAGCACGGGAGTGTTCTACTACTACTCCCTGTCGAGCACGACCACCGCAGAGATGTTCATTTCCAGGGACAAGGGAGTGACCTGGGACGGGCCGATCTCGGCCCAGGGCGGCGACAAGAACTGGCTGGCCGTCGATGCCACCGGCCGGCCTTCCGACGGCTTCGTCTACCCGACATGGAATTCCCAGTTCACCTGCTGCGAGCCGGGCACCGATTACAGTCGTTCGATCGACGGCGGACAGAACTACCAGGGGCCGTTCGCCACACCGCTCAAGCCGAAATGGGGCACCATCGCCGTGGGGCCCGACGGTGAGGTGTACTACTGCGGCTCGAATCTCAGCCAGTCGGGACACGTGCTGCTCCGCTCCGAGAGTCTGGCCGACGCCGCGCAGACGCCGGATTTCGAGCTGGCCGTCTCGGTCGATCTCGGCGGCACCACGATCAGCGGCGGCGCCCCCAATCCGGGAGGACTGCTCGGCCAGGTGTGGGTCGCGGTGGACCGCTCCGACGGCGCGAGCCGGGGCCACGTCTATCTGCTCGGCTCGGTGGATCCACCGGGCTCGGATCCACTGGACGTGCACCTGGTGCGCAGCACGGACGGCGGGCAGACCTGGAGCGCTCCGATCACCGTCAGCGACGATCCCACCGGCTCGTCGTGGCAGTGGTTCGGCACTCTTTCGGTGGCCCCCAACGGTCGACTGGACGTGGTGTGGAACGATACGCGCAGCGACTCCTCCGGGCGACTCTCCGAGCTGTACTACGCCTGGTCCACCGACGGAGGGGTGAGCTGGTCGGCCGGCCTGCCGGTCACGCCGGCCTTCGACTCGACGGTGGGCCAGCCCCAGCAGAACAAGATCGGCGACTACTACCAGATGCGTTCGGACGAGGACGGCGCGGCAGTGATTTACTCGGCGACCTTCAACGGCGAGCAGGATCTCTACTTCTTGCGCGTCGGCGATTGCAACGCCAACGGGGCCCATGATTCTCTCGACGTGCTCGCCGGAGGCGGTAGCGACGACTGTAACGCCAACGGCATTCCCGACGAGTGCGAGGAAGACTGCAACGCCAACGGCATTGCAGACGGCTGTGATCTCGACGCCGGTACGAGCGGTGACTGCAACGCCAACCGAATCCCCGACGAATGCGACATCGCCTCGGGGCGCGCCGAGGACTGCGACAGCGATGCGCTGCCCGACGAATGCGCCGTCCGCCTCGACAACGAGAGCGACGAGGGCTGGACCGTGGGAGCGCCGGACGACACCGCCACCACCGGCATCTGGGAGCGCGTCGATCCGGTGGGCACCGACGCCCAACCGGAAGACGATCACACCGTGGCGGGCACCCTTTGCTACGTCACCGGTCAGGGCAGCGTCGGAGGTGGCCTGGGAGACAACGACGTGGACGGCGGCAAGACCACCCTGGTCTCGGCGCCCCTCGACCTGAGCGGCATGGGCGATCCGACGGTGGGCTACTGGCGCTGGTACTCCAACGACAAGGGAGCTTCTCCGGGAGAAGACGTTTTCCTGGTCGATGTCTCCGCCGACGGGGGCGTGACGTGGATCGAGGTCGAGCGTGTCGGACCCACCGGGCCCGACACGGTGGGGGGCTGGATCTACCACAGTTTCCGGGTCAGCGATTTCGTCACCCCCGGACCCGACCTGCGATTGCGCTTCGTCGCCGCAGACGACGGCGCGGGCTCGATCGTCGAAGCTGCCGTGGACGACGTGACGGTGGTCGATTGCGCGGCCTGCTCGGCCAGCATCCCGGACGAGGCCCGGGCCCTGCGCATGACCATGGTCGATGCCACCACCGCCGAACTGAGCTGGGCTCTGTTGCCGGGGGCCGAAACCTACAACGTCTACCGTGGCCAGGCCCGCGACGCCGGCGATCTGGGCTGTTTTCGTTCCGGCCTGAGCACTCCCTCGACCCGGGACGACGGTCAGTTACCGCCTGTGGGCGGCTCCTTCTTCCACGTGGTCACCGGCCGCAACTGCGCGGGGGAATCACCCCTCGGTCAGGGACGCATTCCGATCGATCCCTGCCCCTGAGCGTCTGAGCCGGCGCTCAGCCGCCCCCGCCCAGCACCTCGCTGATCACCCCCAGGGCCCGGTGAATCGCTGCGTCGTCCACGTCGAGGTGGGTGACCAGGCGCAGGCGGCGGCGGCTCAGGGCGTGGAAGAGCACGCCCCGCTCGGCGCAGCGGCGCGCCAGGTCCGCGGCATCCGCCCCGTGCAGGTCGGCCATCACGATATTGGTCTGCACCGCGTCCGCGTCGATGCTGATGCCGGGCAGCCGACGGAGTTCATCGGCCAGGCGGCGAGCGCGTCGATGGTCGTCGGCCAGGCGCTCGACATGGTGCTCGAGGGCGTAGATTCCCGCCGCCGCGAGAATGCCGATCTGGCGCATGCCCCCACCGAGCATCTTGCGCAGGCGGTGGGCTCGGGTGCGGAACTCGCGGGTGCCCACGAGCACCGATCCAGCCGGCGCACCGAGACCCTTCGACAGGCAGAACGACAGGGAATCCACCTCCCGCACCACGTCCCGCAACGCCTCGCCGCCCGCCACTACGGCATTGAAGACCCGGGCTCCATCCATGTGCAGCGGCAGCCCGGCCTCGTGAGCCACCTCGGCGATGGCCTTGATCTCCGCTGTGGGGAAGATCGTCCCTCCGCCCATGTTGTGAGTGTTCTCGACCCAGATCAGCGACGTACCCGGAGTGTGGAAGGTGGGCGCCTTGATCCGCTTCCGCACCTGGCCGGCGGTGAAACGACCGTCGCCGGGGATGATGCTGTACTGCACGCCGGCGATCGCGGCACCGGCGCCAACCTCGTGGAGCACCGCGTGGCTCGCCTCGCCGAGCACCACCTCGCTGCCGCGGTCGGCATGCACCATCTGGGCGATCAGGTTGGCCATCGACCCCGACGGCACGAAGAGTCCGGCCTCCTTGCCCGTCAGTCCGGCCGCCAGGCGCTCGAGTTCGATGACGGTGGGATCCTCGTCGTAGACGTCGTCGCCCACCTCGGCCCGTGCCATCGCCTGCCGCATCGCCTCGGTGGGCCGGGTCACCGTGTCCGAGCGGAGATCCACGACCATCGCCTCTTTCATCGCCTCGGGCACCTTCGTCTCCTCCTCGCCTGGTCCGCTCGCTGCAGATTCTACTCCCGGCCCTCGGGCCGTCGCCCCCGAAGACTTTCGCCGCACTGCCGCACTGAACATGGACGCCGCCGCCGCCGAAAAGGAGTTGCCTTTCCCCCCCTGCGGATTCAGCTTTCCCTCGGAGGCCGCCTGGGACCGCCATCACGCTCACCTCGGCCGCCTGGCCACCTCCCGAGTGGTAGACCGAGGGGGCATATGGGGAGTGCGCAGTGAACAGGCCGATGAGCATTCCGATTCGCAGCCGCGTGGTCGCCGCGATCCTCTCGGTCAGCGGCTGCGCCCTGCTGGCTGCCGCCCTCGCCCTGTTCGTCGTCGATACCTGGACCGAGCGCGCACACCAGGCCGACGACCTGGAACTCGCCGCCCGCGTCACCCGCGCCTATTGCATCCACGCGATCATGTCCGACGACCCCCAACGCCTCGATCGCAGTCTGGGGTTTCTCCGCGAAAACCCCCACTTCGTCGAGCTGGCGGTCTTTCGCACCGATGGCAGCGTGTTCTACTACTGGAATCGGGCGCAGGAGGCGACTTCCGCCGAACAGCAGCCGCGACTGATCCAGACCGATCTCGAGGGCGCCTCCTACGAGTGGTTGCAGCCCCTGACTGCCGACGGCAAGGCGATGGGATCGTTGCTGCTGCGGGCGACTCCCACTCCCATCACGGAAAAGCTCTGGACCTACACCCGAACGGCCCTGCTGGTGATGCTGCTGGCGGTCGCACTGGCGCTGCCGCTGGCCTCTCTGATCTCCCGTCGCATCGTCTCGCCCCTCGAAGCCCTGGCCGAAATCGCCGGACGCGTGGAACGGGAGGGAGACTATTCGCTACGGACGGGCATCGACTCAGCCGACGAGATCGGCTCACTGGGCAGGGCCTTCGACCGCATGCTCGAACGCATCGAGCAGCGGGAGAGCGAACTGAGTCGCGCCCGCGACGAACTCGAACAACGCGTGGAAAAACGCACCGCGGATCTCAAGCGGGCCAAGGAAACCGCAGAGTCCGCCAACCGCTCCAAGAGCGAGTTCCTGGCCAACGTCAGCCACGAGATCCGCACGCCGATGAACGGCATCATCGGCATGACCGACCTGACGCTCCAGACCGAGCTGAGCACCGAGCAGCGTGAGTACTTGCAGATGGTCAAGGCCTCCGCCAAGTCACTGCTGACGGTGATCAACGATGTCCTCGATTTCTCCAAGATCGAGGCCGGCAAGTTGAGTCTCGACCCGATCCGCTTCGAGCTGGCCCCCTGGATCGAGGAGAGTGTGCGCTTGCAGGGCCTCGCAGCCCGAGAGAAGGCGATCGATCTGGCCTGTCATGTCAGCCGGGAGTTGCCGGAGTTCGTCGTCGCCGACGGTTTCCGTATCCGCCAGATCCTGACCAATCTGCTGGGCAACGCCCTGAAGTTCACTCCCGGAGGCTATGTCACGGTTCGAGCGGAGGTCGATCAGCGGGGCGAGAACTGGCTCGACCTGGCGTTGGTGGTCAGCGACAGCGGCATCGGCATTGCCCCCGACAAGCAGGCCCAGATCTTCCGGGAATTCACTCAGGCCGATGGTTCGACCGCCCGCCAGTTCGGCGGCACGGGTCTGGGACTGGCCATCTGCCGCAGGCTCGCGACACTGATGAATGGCCGGATCGAAGTCCACAGCAAGCCCGGCGAGGGCAGCACATTCACCGCGGTCCTGCGGGTCGGCTACGATCCCGACGAGGCCGCAGTTTCGCCTTGCCGGAAAAAGCTGTCGAACGCTGTTCGGGTGATCCTCCTCGGCCGTCAACCGAGGGTGCAGCAGATCATCGCCGACGGCCTCGAGGATCTCGGCGCCCTGCCCATCCGCCCGGAGGAGGAGTGGAAGGCGCTCGAGGAGCTGCTCAAGGAACCCGCCGACGGGCACGATGCCAACGCGCTGTTCATCGACGAGGAGTTGGATGAAATCGACGCGTTGGGGCTGGTACGCACGCTCCGCGCCTCGTCTCGCGGCCAGCATGCCCGGGTCTTCGTCCGCGCCTTCGCCGAGGCCGATCTGCCCGAAGAATGGACCGATCTGGCCGACGGCGTGCTGCTGATTCCGACGACTTCCCGCGAAATACGCGGCGCTCTCGAAGGCCTGCCCTGCGAACAGACCGGGACGGAGGCCGCCAGTGGATCGTCCACCGATCGGCACGACGAGCGCCGGCGCATCCTGGTCGTCGAGGACAATGCCGTCAATCGCACGCTTGCCGCCAGGCTGCTGGAAAGCGCCGGTTACGAGGTGCTGCTGGCGGAAGACGGCTATCAGGCCATCGAGACCCTCGAGCAGGAAAGCGTGGACCTGGTGCTGATGGATGTGCAGATGCCCGAGATGGACGGCCTGGAGACCACCCGGGAAATCCGCCGCCGGGAAGCCGCCCGCGGCGGGCACCTGCCGATCATCGCCCTGACCGCCCTGGCGATGAAGGGTGACCGCGAAAAGCATCTGGCCGCGGGCATGGACGACTACGTCGCCAAGCCCATCGACAGGGACCAGCTCGAAAAGGCCATCCACCGCGCCCTCGAGGGCAGCCCCGCCCCGGCCAGCCCCCACTGAGCACGGAACGAAACAGCAGCAGGAAAACGGGTCCACCCGGGCTCGACAATCCATCCCGGCTCTGATGCTATTCGGCTCGGATCACGCGGATACGCCCGCTGAAGACCTCCACCGAGATTCTCGCCTCCCCTTTTCCGGTGGTGAACTCGGCTTCCTTGCCCGGGAGAATCCCGCTCGATGCAGCAGTGGTGGGGCTGAAGTCGCTGCTGATGCTGCCGCTGAAGGTTTCGAGGTCGAAGCGGGCGGAAACGGTGGCCGGAAGCACGAGCTGCGCGTCTCCACTGACGGCCTCGATGGCGATCTTGGCACCGGGAGAAGGTGT
>JALTMS010000657.1 GCA_027001345.1 Acidobacteriota bacterium
GGGCCTCGTCGCCGACCTGATGCGCCTGCGCAGCGTCGAGGACTTGAGCGACGAGGCCCTGCAGCCGGTCAACATGCTCTCGATTCTCGAGTCCGTACGCGAGCGCATCGCCGAGCCGGCCCGGGAGAAGGAAATCGAGGTCAGCGAGTCGGTGGATCTGGCCGATCCCCGGGCCGATGCCTGGGTCAGGGGCGATCCGGGGGCCGTGGAGGAGATCCTCTTCGTACTGGCGGACAATGCCGTCAAGTACACGCCTCCGGGAGGGCGGGTACGCTTTGCTCTGCGCCGGCCGGGCGACGGCGAACAGGGACTGGAGTTTGTCGTCAGCGATACCGGAATCGGCATCCCCCCCGAGCTGCGCGACCAGGTCTTCGACGAGTTTTTCCGCGCTCCCAATGCCAAGGAAATGACCCGGGAGGGCACCGGTCTGGGCCTGGCGTTTGCCCGGCGCGCTGCTGAGCGGCTCGGCGGAGATCTGCGGTTGGAGGCCGCCGACGGCGGCGGCACGCGGGCCGTGCTGCGGCTCGAGAGCACAGCGGCCGGTGTGCTCTCGCCGGCCGACGCGGCTGGTCAGGCAGCCGATGCTCCGCGCCGGATCTCACGCCGCGTGGTGATCATCGGCGGGGTTGCCGCCGGCTCCAAGGTGGCGGCCAAGGTGATGCGTCTCGACCCAGCAGCGGATGTCACGGTCGTCGAGCGGGGTCGGGCGCTGTCCTACGCCGGCTGCGGGCTGCCGTACTACATTTCGGGAGTGGTGGCCCGGCAACGGGATCTGATCAGCACGCCGCTCGGCGAGGAACGCGACTCGTCTCTGTTCCACGACCTGCGCAACGTACGTACCCTGGATCTGACCGAAGCGGTGGAAATCGACCGGCAGCGGCACAAGGTGCGGGTGCGCTCGCTGGTCGATGGTCGCCGTCGTTCGCTGACCTACGACGTGCTCGTGCTGGCCACCGGCGCCTCGCCGGTGATTCCCAAGATTGCTGGCATCGATCTGGCCGGGGTCTACACCTTGCACGGTGTGGAAAGTGCCGAGGCGATCAAGGAAGAGCTGCGCGTGGGGGCGGCGAAAGACGTGGTGATCGTCGGAGCCGGTCTGCTCGGCTCGGAGATCACCGAATCGGTGGCTGTCACCGGTGCCCGGGTCAGCCTGGTGGAGAGACAGGAACGGGTGATGGGGTTGATCGATCCCGACCTGGCCCTGTTGCTCGAGCGACGCCTGTCGGCCAGTGGAGTGAAGATCGCCACGGGATGCGAGGTGCAGCGTCTCGAAGGCGATGGGCGCGTGCAGCGCGTGGTACTCGGCGACGGTCGGGTACTGGCCTGCGACTTCGTGATCCTCGCCGCCGGTGTCGAGCCCAACGTGGATCTCGCCGTGCAGGCGGGGCTCGAGCTGGGTCCCACCGGAGCTGTGGCGGTCGACCAGCGGCAACTGACCTCCGATCCACGGATCTACGCCGTGGGGGACTGCGCCGAGCAGCAACACCTGGTCACCGGAGAGCGGACCTGGATCCCGATGGGTTCGACCGCGCTCAAGCAGGCGCGGGTGGCGGCGATCAATCTCTGCGGTGGCGACGATCGCTTCGAGGGCGTGGTGGGCAGCACGGTGATCAAGATCTTCGACCAGACCGTCGCGCGCACCGGCCTGGGCCAGAGCCAGGCCCGGCAGGCTGGTTTCGACCCGGTCACCGCGATCGTACCCAGTCTGGATTGTGCGCACTACATTCCCACGGCTCGACCGATCCTGCTCAAGGTGATCGTCGATCGCGCCTCCCGCCGAGTGCTCGGCGTGCAGGGTATCGGCGAGGGGGAGGTGGCCAAGCGCGTCGACGTGGCGGCCGTGGCACTCAGCGCGGGGATGAGCATCGATCAGCTCTCTCGCCTCGACCTCTGCTTCGCGCCACCCTACGCACTGGCGATCGACAGTCTGCTGGCGGCGGGGAACATCATTCGCAACAAGCTCGATGGCCTGTTCACCGGGGTGTCTGCCGACGAGCTTCGCCGCCGACTCGATTCGGCCGATCCGCCCTTCTTGCTCGACGTGCGTCTGCCCTCGGCCTTTGATGCCGGGCGCCTGGCCGGCAGCGTCAACATTCCTCTCGGCTCGCTGCGCGGTCGCCTCCACGAGTTGCCCACCGATCGCCCGATCGTGCTGGTTTCCCGGACTGGGCTGAAGAGTTACGAGGCGGCGCTGATTCTCGCCGATCGCGGTTTTGCCGAGGTCTCCATGCTCGACGGCGGTCTCGAAGCCTGGCCCTGGGCGATCGAGAACCTCTGAGCCTGGCGGCCGCACCCACATACATGGGAGGAGAGCCGTTTTCTCGGCTCTTTGGGCTGAAGGTTCGCCTGCGCGATGGGCTCACCGAACGGGGTGGGCCGAGTCGAGCGCCGTCAGGCAGCGGGCAGGCGACGTCCGCGGAGAATGTCGAAGTTGTACAGCGCCAGAGCGCACCACACCCCGGTGAAGGCCAGCACCTCCGCTCCGCGAGCGCGTTCACCGTAGGCCAGCACCGCCAGGGCAAAATGCAGCGAGGGGGCGACGTACTGCAGCAGGCCCATGGTGGCCAGCTTCAGCCGCCGGGCGCCGGCCACGTACCACAGTAGCGGCAGGGCGGTGACCGGGCCGGCGGCCAGCAACAGCAGGTCGGTGGTCCGATCCTGGTGCAGGAAGACCATCTCACCGTGCAGACCCATCACCAGCAGGTAGCCCAGGGCGGCGGGCAGCAGCAGCAAGGTTTCGAGCAGCAGTCCCTCGGTAGCCTCGAGGCGCGAGCGCTTGCGCAGCAGGCCGTAGAGGGCGAAGGAGCCGGCCAGCACCAGGGCCACGGCCGGCAACTCGCCGCGAGCGACGGTGAGCAGGGTCACGGCTCCGGTGGCGACGCCCACCGCGGTCCACTGCAGTGGTCGGAGCTGCTCGCCGAGGACGAAGCGGCCGAGCAGTACGCTCAGCAGCGGATTGATGAAATAGCCCAGGCTGGCCTGCAGCACCTGCCCGTTGAACACCGCCCAGATGAAGATCAGCCAGTTGGCGGCGATCAGGAAGGTCGTCAACAACACCGTCGGCGGCAGGCGACGGGGGAAGGCGAAGGGCAGTCCCGCTGCCCGGGAGGTGGCCAGCATCCAGCCCACCAGCAGCAGCACGCACCAGACCACCCGGTGGGCCAGCACCTCGAGGGGCGGGACGTGGCTGACGGCCTTGAAGTAGACCGGCACCAGGCCCCACCAGAGGTAGGCGGCCAGGGCGAAGGCCACACCCCGGCTGCGCGCTGAGAGAGAACTCACGGAATCGTTTCCTTTCCCTGCGACTCAGGGCGAGGCCGCTTCCGTTCCCTGCAGGAAGATCGCCAGCATCCACGCCACGCCCAGCATCGCTCCGAGCACCACGACGATAGCGGGACCGGTTGGGAAATCCCAGTGGAAGGAGATTCCCAGTCCGAGGGCCGAGCCCGCCACGCCGACGCTCCAGCCGATCAGCAGTCGCGGCAGCATCCGCTCGGCGAAGAGGATCGCGATGCAGGCAGGAATCACCAGGTAGGCGAAGACCATCAACACGCCGCCGATCTCCACGGAGAAGGTGATGATCACGCCGAAGGACAGGTAGAAGAGGAAGTCCCACCCGCGGACCCACCACCCGCGTCGCCAGGCCTCGACGGGATCGCGAGAAATCAGCAGGAACCTGCGGCGCAGCAGCCAGTGGCCTGCACCGACGGCGGAGTAGATCGCCAGGTCCTCGAGCACCGTCGGCCAGGTCACCCAGAGCAGGCTGCCCGAGAGAGTTTCCTTGATGTGCTCGGCCCCTTCCGGAGCGCGGTCGGCGACCACGATGGCCAGGGCCGAGGCGACGACGAAGGCGATGCCGATCAACGCCTCCTGGGGAATGCGCTCTTTGCGCTCGCGACTGAGGGCGAAGAAGGCGGCGGCGAGGAAGGCAAATCCCATCGAGTAGAGGGTCGATCCGACTTCGCCGCCGTGATGTCCCAGGACGAAGCCCACCACCGCGCCGAGAGCCGCGAACTGGGCCACGGCCAGGTCCACGAAGAGCACGCGACGCTCGATGATGTGCACGCCGAAGTAGGCATGGATCCCCACGAGTACCAGGCAGGCGGCGAAGGGAGCCGCCATGAAGCCCAGCATCTCGCTCATCGGCCCTCCTCCTCGCCCCACGCCGCCACCAGGCTGTCGATCCACAGGTCCACCAAGTCGAAGTAGGTGTCCACTCCCGCCGCGCCGCCCACCGAGATGGGGACGATGACGGGGCGGATTCCGGTCCTCGCCGCGATCTGTTCCGGTTTGCGCTTTTCGAAGTAGTTGGCGGCCAGCAGCACCTTGACCTTTTCGGCCTCGATCTTCCGTATCAGATGCGCAACATGCCGGGCGTTGGGGGGTATCCCCGGCCTGGGCTCCACGTAATCGACGACCTGCAAACCCAGCAGCGTGGTCAGGTAGATCCAGTTCTTGTGGTAGCAGATGAGCTTGCGTCCGCGGAGGCTGCGGGCCCGGCCGAGCCATCCACCCAGCTTGTCGGACAGGCCCTGCTCGTCGAGGAAGGCCACCAGCCTGCCCTGGGCGGCGAGGGGGTCGAGGCTTGCGGAGTCCAGCGACCCCAGCAAGGCCTCGCCGTAGAGGCGCCGGTCGATCTCCGCGCGAAAGCGCGCCAGGCCTTCCTGGTATCGGGAACAGGCACCGGGGTCGACCTGGCACAGCCCCGCTGCAATGTTGGCGGCGATCGCCTTGGCCAGGATCGGTGAAGTGTGGATGTGCGGGTTGCCGTAGATGTGCACGTCACCCGCTGCGCGGGAAAACGACGTGGGCTTGTCGAGCAGCTCGATTCCCGCGGCTGCGGAGACGGATCCTGGAGCACCGTCCGCGATGCGCCGGTTACCGGACTTGTCGACCAGGACGGGGGCCCACAGCTCGAGGTCGAGGCCGGTGCTGACGAAGAGATCAGCCCGCCGCAGCATCAGGGCGTAGGAGGGCTTGGGACGGATGAAATGCGCATCCGCGTTGCCCGGCACGATGGCCTGGGCGTCGACGCGATCTCCGCCGATTTCTCGGGCGATGGCTGCGTAGTCGGAGAGGGTCGTGACGACTTCCAGCCGGGCGGCAGCAACGGCGGGGATGGAAGCGATGGTTGCGAGAAGAATCGCCAGGCGTTGCATCTCTCTCTCCTCTCGGTCAGTACTTTTCGTGCTTGTGGGGACCGGCGGCGATGGTCAGTTGCAAACGAAACTCGCGACTGATGCCCGCTGGCCACTGGTCGCGGTAGGTCAGCTCCGCCCGCAGGCGGACGAACTCCGACTGCCACCAGGTCAGGTAGGGCGTCCAGCCCCAGGCGCGCGGGGCGTCTCCACTCGGTCCGTCCAGGCGGTCGTAGCGCACGCCGGTGATCCAGCGGGCAGACAGTCGCACCTGGCCGTAGAGATAGCCGCTCCAGGAGCTGAGGGTCGGTGCGGCATCCTGATCGCGTCGGGAGCGCACCAGCAGGCCCCTGAGAAGGACTTCCCGGTAGTGCCCTCGGCTGGCCGGATACCAGTTCCAGGTCAGGTCCAGGGCATCGAAGGTGTGTTGCAGGGGGAGGTCCGGACTGGCCCGCCCGGCGAGATGATCGAGGCCCACTTCCAGGTAGGTGTCCGTCCCCAGGTCCCAGTAGTTCTTCAGCCGCAGCAGCCAGGCCGGGTGCTTCCACTCCGGCCCGGCGAAGGCCAGCTCGTTGTCCGCGTTGAACACCTCGAGGCTCACTTCGTTGGCCGAAGCCCAGGGGCGGGGAATCAGCCAGCCCAGGAACAGGCCCGTGCCGGTCAGTCCTTCTTCCCCGAAGGCGGTGCTCAGGGCCCAGGGGTAGCTGGACTGGTCGAGGGCGTGAGCATGGAAGCGATTGAGCGATCCGAACTGGGCCCGCCTCCTGCCGGCGCTCAGGCTCAGGCCGCCGGGCAGGTGGTGCCAGGTCACGTAGCCTTCCTCGAGTTCCGGACTCTCTCCTTCCGGCACGCCGAGGACGAAGTGCATCTGGGAGTACGGGTCGAGGTTGGAGCGCAGGTCGAGTTCCCAGTGCCCGGCGGAAAAGGCATCGCGGGCGCTGCTGGAGGCCCTGTAGAACATGTCCCCGGTGATCGAGAGTTCGGGATTGAGGGCCGAGAGATTGCGGGCGCGGGAGGTGGCGCCCTGGGTGTCCGGGGCGGGGGCTGCCCGCTGTCCCGCGGCGCGCCGAGCCGCCTGGCGCAAGCGCTCCCGCTCGGCTTGCTGCTCGGCCCGTCGGCTGGCCTCGCTGAGCCGGGCCACCTGGTCCGTCACCTCTTCGAGGCGGCGGCGAAGTTCGGCGATCTCCTTCTGCAGCGCGGCGAGGGCTGCTTTTTCATTTTCCGATTCTGCTGGTTGCGTCGCCGCTTCGGGGCCTCGGCCCTCGTCATCGGCGACGGTGGTGGGGCATGGACCGATCCAGAGGGTGGCGGTCAGGGCGACGATCAGGCAGCGAAGCATGCTGCACCTCCTTGTCGAAGACACGGGATGGCCGCCGGCAGCGGGCCGGCAGCGCAGCGGTTGTCTACAAGGAGATGGAGGGAGGGGCGCGACCCTGGGGAAGCCGGCAGGGATGGACCGGCTGCGGCGAGGAGTCCGCCGCTTCGAGACGGATGCCATCGGCCAGGTGCGCGGCGGCGATGGGAGCTTCAGGGTCGAGGGAGGGAGCGTGGCTGATCAGGCAGGCTAGACAGGAATCCGGATGGGCTTCCTGCATCGCCGCCGGGGTGGCCAGGTGCTCGCCGGCCCCGGCCCCGGCGCTCGAGGGCGGCTGGTGAGTGTGGGGCAGGGCGCCGAGCACGGCGGCCGAGGCCACCGCCAGGGTCAGCAGGCTGGCAAGCCAGCGGCTTCTTCCCAGGCTCCACATGAGCGGATGATGCCCGAGGTTGCGCCGGAGGGCCACCTCCGGAGGGAGAGGTGCGGCACCAGGGAGCAGCCGGTCGGCGCGATGGGGACTTGTCGAACCCCCGTCGGGCCGGGATAATCGGCCCGTAAGTCCCCCCGTAACCACCTGGACAACGGATGCGCCGCCGCTCTCGCTGCGGAGGGCGCTTTCCCCGCAGGAGAAGATCAATGGACCTCGACAAGAAGCTCACCCACGTTGCCGTGGTGGGGGCCGCGGGCAAGATGGGCAGCGGCATCACCCTGCTGCTGGCCCAGGAAATGGCGCGGCTGTCCCTGCTGCCGGAAAACCGGGAGCGCCTGTTCCGCCTCGACGCGGTGGACCTCGATCCTGTCGCCCTGCGCGGCCTGCAGGACTACGTCCGGGCCCAGGCGGTGAAGACCGCGGAGAAGACCGCAGTGGGCCTGCGCGATCTCTACGCCGATCGGCCGGACCTGGTGGAGAACGAGCAGATCATCCGGGACTACGTGGACCGGGTCTGCTCGATCGTCTGGCCCACCACCGAGATGGCGGCTTGCCGCGGTGCCGAGCTGGTCTTCGAGGCGATCGTGGAGAAGGTGGAGATCAAGGCCAAGGTCTTCTCCCAGCTCAAGGACCTTTGCCCCGACGCCTTCTTCTTCACCAACACTTCTTCCGTGCCTATCGGCCTGATCGACGAGCAGGCGGAACTCGGCGGCCGGGTGATCGGCTTCCACTTCTACAACCCGCCGCCGGTGCAGAAGCTGGTGGAGATCATCCGCGCCGAGAGCACCCTCGACGAGGTGGCCGAAGTGGCCGAGGCGGTGGGCAAGCGGCTGCGCAAGACCCTGATTCCCTCCCACGACGTGGCCGGCTTCATCGGCAATGGGCACTTCATCCGCGACGGTCTGCACGGCCTGGCCGAGGCCCGCCGGCTGGCCGGCGAGCACGGCTGGGTCGAGGCGGTGACCATGGTCAACCGGGTCAGCCAGGACTGGCTGCTGCGGCCGATGGGCATCTTCCAGCTCATCGACTACGTGGGGATCGACGTCTTCCGCTTCATCGAAGAGGTGATGGATCGCCACCTGGACGAGGACCTTCTCGACCCCACCATCGAGCGGATGATTTCCCTCGGCGTGCTGGGCGGACAGTATCCCAACGGCGCCCAGAAGCCCGGCTTCTTCGAGTACCAGAAGGGCAAGATCACCGCAGTCTACGATCCGGAGAAGAAACAATACCGCCCCCTCGAGCCCGAGGGATGGACGGCGAAGGTGGATGCAGCCCTCGGGCCCCTTCCCGAGGGTTTCCGGCCCTGGAAGGCGCTGCTGCGGGCACCCGACCGCAAGGCGGCTCTCGAGGCACACTTCGCCGCCATCGCCTCCCAGGACACCCTGGGGGCGAAGCTGGCCCGGGCCTACGTGCAACGTTCGCGGGAGATCGGTCAGGCTCTGGTGGACGACGGCGTGGCCTTCGACGCCGAGGGCGTCAACGGTGTGCTGACCTCGGGTTTCTTCCACCTCTACGGTCCGATCAACGACTACTGCAAGTGAGGGAGCGTTCGCGATGAGGAAAGTACGCAAGCCGGTTTACTTCGCCTGTGGTGACTACACCGTCTCCCTCGGGACGGGCCGCAAGGAATTTCATCCCAAGAAGCCTCGTCCGGGACTCGAGTACTACATCGCCGAGGCCGGCCGTGGTGTGCTCGCCCAGCTCGGCGGGGCGGACAAGGTCGATGAGAGCGTGGTGGGCAACTTCATGGCCGCCCGCTTCAACAAGCAGGGGCACCTGGGGGCGCTGATTTCCGTGGTGGACCCGGGTCTGACCTACAAACCCTCCCTGCGGGTGGAAGGCGCCTGCGCGTCGGGCGGGCTGGCCCTGGCCACCGCCGTGCGCAGCGTGCTGGCCGACCAGGCCGATGGTGTGCTGGCCCTGGGGGTGGAAGTACAGAACACCGTCAAGGCGATCTACGGGGCCGACGTGCTGGCCGGTGCGGGGCACTTCGCCTCCGAGCGCAAGCAGGGTCACGCCTACTTCTTCCCCTCACGCTTCGCCGAGCGGGCCGGGGCCTACCAGCAGCGCTTCGGGCAGGAGCAGGCCTGGGAGGGCATGGGGCGCTGGTACGAGCAGGCGATCACCGCTGCCCGCACCAACGACAAGGCCCAGGAGTTCCACAACGCCGACCCCGATCCCTTCGCCAGCCACCAGCGCATGCGGCCCAACCCCAGGGGCTTCTGCGACCACATCAACGTGCTGGACTGCTCGAAAGTCTCCGACGGCGCCGCGGCCATCGCCGTGCTCTCGGAGGAGGGGCTCGGCCGGGCCGGGGTGGAGGCCAGGGACGCCATCGAGCTGGTGGGCATCGGCCACGTGGCCGCCGACCTGACGGCGCCCCCCGAGGACCTCACCGTGCTCGACACCACCCGCCGGGCGGTCAGCGAGGCGATGGAGATGGCCGGCGTCACCGCCCAGCAGATCGGCGTCTTCGAGGTGCACGACTGCTTTACCATCACCGGGATCCTGGCGGTCGAGGCCCTGGGTCTGGCACCCCACGGGGAAGGGGCGGCCTACGTGGCGGCGGGCAAGACGCGCCCCGACGGCCCCTCCCCGATCAACCCCTCCGGCGGCTTGATCGGCTGGGGCCACCCGACGGGGGCGACCGGCGTGCGCATGGCGGTGGACATCTGGCGCCAGCTCACCGGTCGCGCTGGCGAGGCCCAGCTCGACCTGGACGAGCGTCCCTACGGGCTGACGATCTCCATGGGCGGCAACGACAAGACGGTGGTCAGTTGCGTGTTCCGCCGCGCCGGCTGAGCGCGGCGGAACAC
>JALTMS010000658.1:0-3020 GCA_027001345.1 Acidobacteriota bacterium
ACCTACTGCTGCCCGTCCCCCCCGACCCCCTCCGTTGGGGCCCCCGGCGAAGGGTCAGTCGAGCCCTGGCCCGGATTCTCGGACAGCGGCTGGGGGTGGCCGTCGCCCCTCGGGCGGCGCGCAAGATCCGACACACGCGGCCCCTGAGCACTCTCGGGGCCCGGCAGCGCCGGGGCCGGCTGGCGGGGGCCTTCGCCGCACGGGCCGAGCTGGTCGAGGGGCGCCGGATCCTGCTGATCGACGACGTGAGCACCACCGGCAGCACCCTCGCCGCCCTGGCCGAGGTCCTGCACCAGAGCGGGGCGAGCGCGGTGGCAGCCTGCGTGCTGGCGCGCACCCCCCGCCGGATCGCCGCCGCGGCTCGTGGCGGCAGCCCGGCGCGGGCGGCGGATTCGGGCTAGTCTGTGCGGCAGCATGGGTTTTTCCGCCCCGCTCGCAGGCTTCACGGAGCCGGGGCCGATCGATGGGAGTCGTCCGATGAGTTTGCGTCCCGCTCTGCCGTTGTCTCGCTGTCTGCTGCCGGTCCTGATGGTCGGGCTCGCCGTCACCGCCACCGCGGCGGCGGACTCGCCGCTGACCGCCTCCCTGCGCATGTTCCAGGACGTCTACGAGGTGGGCACGGTGATCCGTGGCGAGCTGACGGTCATCAATCCCACTGAGAAGTGGGTCGATTTCGACGGTGCGGCGGAGCTGGCCGGGAACCTCGAGCTGGTCACCGCCGACGGCAAGGCGATTTCCCCCACCCGCCCCCGCCGCTTCGGCGCCGCGCGGGCCAAGGCCATCGGCCCCGGGGGCTTCGTCGGCCTGACCTTCGATGCGGGCATGCTCTTCCCGCGTCTCGGCCGGCCCGGTGACTACACCCTCCGCTTCGTGCCCTCGGGCGCCCCGGCCCAGCAAGCCTCCTTCAAGCTGATCGAGGCCTTTTCCCCCACCGCTGCCTACCGGCTGACCATCGAGACCACCGTGGGCCCGCTGACCATCGCTCTCGACCCGTCCGAAGCCCCCGTGGCGGTTCACAACGTGGTCAACCTCGCTCGCTCGGGTCTCTACGACGGAGCCAGCATCCCGCGGGTGGAGAAGGGCGTGGCGTTCAAGATTCGCGGTCCGGGAGCGCCCCGATATCGCATCCGGCCCCAGGAGAAGACCTCCGCCGCCCTGCTCGCCGGCACGGTGTTGCTCGAGGCCTCACCTCCCGGCCCCGGCGCGTTCAACCTGCCTCACCTGATCGTCCTGCTCGGCCCACGGCCGGAGTGGCAAGGCAAGGCAACGGTGATCGGCCACCTGCTCGGCGGCGCGGAGACTCTCGATCAGCTCATTGCCCGCGGCCACGGAGCGGGCCTCGAGGTGGTCTCGGCCACCATCACCCAGGCTGCTCCGGACGAAAAAGAATAAGGCTCTGCTCACGTGCTTGTGGGTGCGGCCGCCAGGCACACGCCGTCCAGGTAATTGACTGGCAGTGCCTTGGCGGCTCGTCGGTACGGACTGGAGGATGTCGAGGCCATCGCGCGGCGAGAGATCGAGGGGCTCGGCTCGGAGCCCACTGTGCCTGGCAAGGCCGCTGCCTGGTGGCGACAGGCACAGATTCTCAACAAGAGCCGGGAATCGGACGATCCCGGCCGGGATCGTCCACGAGCAACTCGGCCAGCACCTCCGGCCGCGGGGGCGCCGAGAGGTGCAGGCCGTCGGCTCTCGGGCCGGCTGCCGAGCCCCAGGTGATCAGCAACATGCCCGGATCCGCACCGCGCAGCGCGTCCGGGCCGGGACCCGCCGGCGGCAGGTCCACCAGGGCCAGGTCGTAGCGACAGCCGGCTTCGAGCAGCGTCAGGGCCTGCTGCGTATCCGCGACGCAGACGGCGCGGCGGCCGGCGCTCTCGACCGCGGCCACGAGGCTCGCCTCGACCGCCGGTGCGACCACCAGCACCGCCCGGCTGGCGGCCGCATCAACGACCTCCGACGCCTCCGACAGGGGAATGTGGAGCGCCAGGCCGGCGCTCGTCTCGAGCCGGCCACGGTGGATCGCCGCCAGCGCCTCGACCAGCGCCAGGACCGACGGATCGATCTCCACCACCGGCTCGAGGTGGACCCGGTACCCGGCTTCGAGAGTGCCGCAGGTCAGCCGCAGGGACGCCCCGGCGGGTAGCCGCGTGGCGAGCTGATCCACCAGGCGATCGAAGACCCCGAGCCAGAGTCCCGGAGCCAGCGGCAGGCGAGCCGGGACACCCCGGCGCTCGCAGTCCATGCGCCGCTCCGGCCAGCGCCGGCGCCACTGTTCGAGCCCGACGAGCAGCAGGGCGCCCGGATCGAGGGCCCGTACCACCGACTCCTCGAAGGGAGCCAGCAGCCGACCCAGAGGGCCGGCTGTCTCGATCGTCGCGGCGGCCAGCGCACAGACCAGGCGCGGATCGGAAGTCGGACCGACCGCCTCGGAGGCATCGGATGCCGGCTCGAGCAGGGCACCGACCTGCTCGCGCAGACAGGCCCAGAAAGCGCCCCCCCGCTGCTTGCCCTCGAGCACCAGATGGTGCCGGGCGGGCGGCAGGCGCAGTTCGCCGTGAGCACGGTGCCAGCCATCGGAGACCAGCAGCAGATCGGCATCCTCCGCTCCGGCCTCGACCAGCACTTCGACCGCCTCCACCTCCGTCTCGAGAAACTCGGCGATCAGCTCCCGGTGGTCGGGATTCTCTTCGAGCAGCAGGACCCGGCGTGGCCGAGGGCGCACCATCGAGACAGGCGGGGACGGGGGAGCTACGGGCACGATCGAATGTCCTCGAACAGGGAAGTGGCCGGAGGAATATACGCCGAGCCTCGCTCTGACACCGGCCCCTGTTATGCTCCCACCCGGCTGAGGAACCTTCGGCGGAAGGTCGATCGACACGATGGGATGCCGACGGGCCCGGGGAGCCCCCGTGGAAGTGGGACTGACATCGATTCTGCTGATCATCGGCACCGGTGTGATCGCCGGTTTTTTCAACGTCACCGCCGGCGGGGGCTCGACGCTCACCCTGCCGCTGCTGATGATC
>JALTMS010000658.1:3030-9687 GCA_027001345.1 Acidobacteriota bacterium
CATCCAGAACGCGGTGGCCGCGCCGACCTTCCGGCACGGCGGCGTCCGCGGCCTGCGGTACACCCTGCCGCTGATCGTCGCGGCTCTCCCCGGAGCGGCCCTCGGCGCCTGGTGGGGCTCGACGATCTCCGACCTGCTCTTCCGGCGCCTTCTGGCGCTGATCATGATCGGCCTGGCGGCAGTGATCGTGCTCACGCCCCGCCCCGAACCGCTGCCGCGTCACGCCGTCCCCACCGGCTACCGCCCGGTGACCTACCTGACCTTTCTCGGCGTCGGCCTGTATGCCGGCTTCGTCCAGGCCGGCGTGGGATTCCTGATGATCTTCGCCCTGGCGGGCCTCGAGGCCTTTCCTCTGGTGCGAGTCCACGCCTTCAAGGTGACCATCGTGCTGGCCCTGCAAGTGGCCGTCCTGCCGATCTTCCTGGCCCACTCGACGGTGATCTGGAGCGTCGGGCTGTATCTCGCCGCCGGCCTGTCTCTCGGCGGCTACATCGGTGCTCGCACGGCCCTCAAAGGTAGCGAAAGACTGCTGCGCGTCCTGCTCGCCATCGCCGCGGTGGCGATGGCGATCAAGCTGCTGCTCTGAAGGACAGCACGATCTCGATTCCGCTGTGGCGGCGCACGTTGAGGACGCCACTGTCGAAAAGCAGGTACTGACCGCGAATGGCCTCGAGCCGACCGTCCACCACCGGTGTCGAGAGCAGGTTGAAGCTGCGCACCTTCTCCGGCCAGCGCAGGGCCGGATAGCTGAAGCGGTAGATCTCCGCTTCCTCGAGCAGGTAGGAGCGATAGGCTTCGGGCACGAGCGCACGGATCCGCTCGGCCTCCGCTTCGAGATCCACCGCGGGGCCATCGCCACGCAGCATCGCCTGCCAGTGGGTGCGGTCATTGATCGACCGGGCCAGGATCTTTTCCAGACGACCGACCTCGAGCCGATCCGGCAAGCGGGCCAGAGGCAGGGCCGCCGAGGCTCCCTGGTCGATCCAGCGGGTGGGAATCTGGGTGTGGCGCGTGATCCCGACCTTGATCCCCGACGAGACCGCCAGGTAGAGCAGATGGTCGATCAGGCAGTGCTCTCGGCCCCAGATGGGATCCCGGCAAGGATTGTCGGCCTGGTGGAAGTGGCACAGTTCCGGCTTGACGATGCAGATGTCGTTCTCAGGCAGCTTCCGGAAGCAGCGGAAACAGGAGCCTTCTCCGTAGGGCTTGCGGGTCTTGCCGCCGCAGTGGATACAGCGCACCGCTCCGGTCGCTTCGATGCGCAGCCGGCGGCCGAGCATCGTGGAAATGGCCAGCGGCGCGTCGTCTTCGGCCAGGGCACCGCACAGTTCGTATTCCACCGGCTCGGTGTGCCGGACCGCCATCTTCTTCAGGTGCCCACGCCAGGTCACGAAGGACTCCTTTCCGCCCCTCCCGCGGGGATTGTCGCCCTCGATCCACCACACTCACGAGCCTACACCGGCAGATTTGCGTTTGCCTCCGCGCCCCAAGCTTCGTACTCTCCAATGTTGGAGGCGCGATGTACCCAGTCATCATCGACTTCGGCACGATCACCATCGGCGGCCACGCAATCCCGATCGCGATCGGGGGCTATGGCGTCTTCTTCCTGCTGGCGGTGATCACCGGCTGGGCCATGGCCAGCTATCTCGGACGCCAGGTCTATCCCGACGCACCCTGGACCGACATCTACTTCGGCTCGGTGGCCGCCGGATTCATCGGCGCCAAGGTGACCAACCTGATCGTCTTTCTGCCCGACATCACGGCGGGCAAGAAGAGTTTCATCGGCGTGTTGATGGGCGGCGGCGTCTGGCTCGGCGGGGCGATCGCGGGAGTCGGTTTCTGCGCCCTGATGCTCTACAAGCACAAGCTCGATCCCGGCATCGTGGCCAACGGCCTGTTCACCGGCGTGCCCCTGGCCCATGGCGTCGGTCGCATCGGCTGTCTGCTCGGCGGCTGCTGCTACGGCGCTCCGACCGACGTGCCCTGGGCGATCGTCTACACCAACCCCATCGCCCACCGGATCAACGGCACACCACTGAACGTCCCACTGCACCCCAACCCGATCTACGAGTTCGTGCTCGAGATGATCAACTTCGTCATCTGCTACAGCCTGTGGCGACGCAAGGTCCCGCCCTGGACGATCTTCGCCGCCTGGACCGGGCTCTACGGCGCCGAGCGCTTCGTGCTCGAGTTCTTCCGCTCCGACCCCCGGGGGCAGTACTCGCTGTTCACCACCAGTCAGTGGATCTCCCTGGCGATGGTCGCGGTCTCCTTGGCCACCTTCGCCTGGATCCGCAGAAACATCCGCGCGGCGGAGGCCGCGTAGCTACTTCGACTCGACGCTCTGCCGCACCAGATCGACCAGCACACCGAAAGGCTTGCCGATCAGGTCGGGGATCTTCTCCGGCGGCACCTCGATCTTGTACTCGTCTTCGATATCGAGCAGCAGGTTGAGCAGGGCGTGGGAGTCGAAGCCCAGGTCGAAGTTGAGTTCCTGTTCGTCGGCCACGGCCTCGAGTTCGAGGCGGGAGTTCTTCAGCACCAGACGTTCGAGCCCGGCTCGCAGATCGTCACCACTCATCATCCCCTCCTCTCCCCCGAGCCTGTCGGGGCGGCGAGTATAGCCCCGCCCCGGGCCAGGCGTAGAGCGGCGGCGTCGAGCCCCACGCGGCAGTGCTCGGCCGCGGTGGCCAGCACTTCACCGTCGGCATGTACCGCCACCGGTCGGCTGAAGGAGACCTCGAAGTCGGTGCAGCGCCCCATCTCGACCAGCCGATGCCCACCGTGGCGCCCACGAAGCACACGGGGCACCAGCCCCAGAATGCTCAGCCAGGGACCTTGCCGGCCGATGCAATAGTCCAGCACTCCATCGGTAGCCGCTGCGTGGGGAACGAGCCGGAAGCCGCCCCCCGTACTCGGCCCGTTGCCGATGGTCATCAGCAGGGCCGGCACCTCCCGCGCCGGTCGCTGGTCGATGCGGACGGTGGCCGGCCAGGGCCTGAGCCCCGCCGCCAGCGCACCGAGCAGCGCCACCAGGTAGGCGGGCAGTCCTTCGAGGGCGATCGAACCGGCCCGCCGGGCGACCTCGGCGTCGAGACCGATGCCCAGGGCGTTGATGAAGATCGCCTCCCGGCCGTCGATCGTCACGTGCCCCACGTCGAGAGGAGCGGTCTGGCCGCTCGCTCCCCCGTCGGCCAGCGCCTCGAGGGCCCGCCCGGGATCGAGGGGTAGCCCCAGGCCGCGCACCAGGTCGTTGCCCCGTCCCAGGGGCACCAGGCCGAGCAGCGGTTCGGGACGCTGCGCCGCGGCCTCGAGCAGGCCACCGGCCACCGCTCGCATGCTGCCGTCCCCGCCGGCGGAGATGATCAGCGGCGCCCCTCCCAGCCATGCCGCGGCCGCCTGCTCGGCGGCTTGCTCGGCGCTGCTCGGCCGCCGGAGATCGAAGCGCCTCTCGCCACCGAGAGCGTCGAGGGCGCGGAGGAAGCGGCGCCGGCGCCGGGGGGTTCCGGAGCGGGAGTTGACGATCAGGACGGGCCGGGCCATCAGCCCTTGCTGTTGGCCCGCACCCACCGATCGATGCGTTCGATACCCTTTTCGATGTCGGCGTCGGAGGCCGCGTAGCTCAGCCGGATGTGCTGCCCCTCGTCGGGCACCCGGGGACCGAAATGGATATCGGCCAGCACGGCCACGCCGGCCTCTCGCAGCAGTCGCCCACGCAGTTCTTCGGAGTCGGCACAGCCGGTCAGGCGACAGGCCTCGGTCACGTTGGGCCAGACATAGAACGCGCCTCCCGGACGGCGACAGGTGAAACCCGGAATGCCGTTGAGCCCATCGACGATCAGCTCGCGTCGCTGGTGGAAGATGCGCTTCATCTTCTCCGGCTCGTCCTGAGGGCCGGTGATCGCCTCGAGCGCCGCATACTGGTTGGGATGGGCGGCGCAGGATTCGGTGTTGGTCACCCAGCGGGTGAAGTGGGGCGCCAGAGCGGCGTTGACCGCATAGCCGATGCGCCAGCCAGTCATCGCCCAGGTCTTGGAGATTCCATCGGCGATCACCGTCCGCTCGAGCATCCCCTCCTCGTTGACGATCGAGGCGAAGCGGCCGTCGTAGACCAGGCGGGAGTAGATCTCGTCGGCGTAGACCCAGACCTGGGGGTGCCGCCGGAGGATCTCGGCGATCGCCGCCAGGTCGCCGCGAGAAAGGATGCCGCCGGTGGGATTGTGCGGTGTGTTGAGAATCAGCAGACGCGTCTTGTCACTGATCCGCGCCTCGAGTTCAGCGGGATCGAAGGCGAAATCCCGGCTCTCGCGCAGGTGCAAGGGCACTCCCACCGCCCCCATCGCACGAATCTGTGAGTCGTAGATCGGGAAGCCGGGATTGGGATAGATCACCTCGTGACCGGCCCCGTAGTCGGTGACGCTGAGAATGGTGTAGGCGATGAACGGCTTGGCCCCCGCCCCCACCACCACGTGCTCGGGATCGAGGGTGATGCCGCGCACACGACCGAGTTCTTCGGCCACCGCCTCGCGCAGCGGTGCGATACCCGGCGAAGGGGTGTAACCATGCTTGCCGTCGCGAATCGCGGCGATCGCCGCCTGGCAGATGTTGGCCGGGGTGGGAAAATCGGGCTGCCCGATGCAGAAGGAAAGAATGTCCTTGCCCTCGGCGAGCAGAGCATTGACTTCTCCGAGGACGACGAAGGCATTTTCGGTGCCCAGGTCAGAGGTGCGGCGACTCAGCTCCGGCATTGTCCGTATCCTCCGCCGTCAGGCCCGGCGGGCCGCGGCGAGCGCAGCGTCGATACGACCGAGTCGGTCCTCACGCTCCGCGATGAATCTTCCGATCCCCTCGACGATGTGCTCGGCCGACAGGTGCGCCTCGTCGATCACATCCTCCACCGACCCTCCCGTGCGCCAGCGATCGTCCCAGTCTGCCGAAAGGGTGTAGTCGAGGCAGACATCGCTGGCCATCCAGCGACGCAGGGAATCCCGGCTGCGGTTGGTGATACCCATCGCGTCGATGCGGTCGGCATCGGAGAGCACATCCCGGCGGTAGGCCTCGTCCTGCCGAGCGAAGAGCTGGGGTGAGACGGCAGCGACGATCTTGACGTTCCAGCCACGGCGATCGATCTCGGCCAGAGCCGCGATCAGGTTGGCCGTGGAAGTGGTGCCCTGGACGATCACCACACCCTGCCGCGGCTCTCCCTGGCGGTAGTCCCGCATCACGTAGGCCCCGCGGGCGGCCTCGAAGTGGGAGGCCAGGCCGAGCGCCCGGCGATCGGGGATTTCCACCGGCGGGCGCGTCAGGTGCAGCGCGATGATCGGCGCGCCGGTGGCCAGGGCGGCAGCCAGAACCACCGGCACCTCATTGGCCTCCCAGGGGTGGAGATCGATCACGCTGCCTTCGGGAAAGAGCTGGGTGACCGAAGGGGCGAAGATACCGAAGTGAGTGCGGGAATCTTCGGCCGTTTCGGGCCCCGAGTGGCCGGCGACCCAGATCGCCGGACCGACCTTGAACTCGCAGTCCTGGGCGAGCTGGGAATACAGGCGCATCGGACCGTACTTGAGATAGCTGAACGAGCCGTAGGTCGAGCAGGCAGCACCGAAGCCGTCCCACTCGGCGACCGGATCGTCGCTGAAGTTCACCGAGGCGATGCCGGCGGTCATCCCCGAGTTGCAGAACTCGGTGATCTCCTGGGGCAGCAGCACGCCCTCGGGATTCTTCTCGCGCTCGAAGACACCGTAGTTCTCGTCCCCCGCGAAAGCCTTGGCGAAGCCCGCGATATTGGTCGACTCGGCCAGGTCGGCGGACATGGCGAGGAACAGAGGACGACCGTATTCCTTTCGCGCCCAGGAGTTGACCCAGGCACCCCAGAGGGCCAGCGCCTTGCGGTTGGGCGCCTTCTGCCCCGGCGGAATCCAGATCTCCGGCGGGTAGGAGCGAAAATCGGTCAGCCGCCGATCCTTCCAGGGATTGCGTCCGAGATCGAGCATCAGACCGGCGGGACGCTCGGGTACGCTCTCGCCAATCTCCACCAGGCGATCGGCCAGGTATCGGTAGAAGTCGGGATCCGATGCGAGCGCCGACATCGCCACCTGGTAGTTGGCCCGCGCCTGCTCGACCCGGGCCGCGTGATCCTCGGGGGCCGGCTGGCCGAAACCGACGAAGCTCACGCCGTACTTCTCCTGGAACGGACGCTTGGTCTCCCAGAACTCCGGCGAGTTGATCTTGTGGGGCGCCCCGTGGGAGGCGTAGTCGTACTTGCCGTAACCCCGACCCTTGCGCGTGCGCATCCACACCGCGGCCGGACGCCCGCCGGCGGCGGGATCTTCCACCGCTTGCAGCAGCGCCCGCGTCACGTCGGACCAGGCGCTTCCATCATCGGCACCATAGACGCGCCAGCCGTGGGAACCGATCCAGTCCGAGGGCGTGCCGTGGATCACCGAGGAGGCCGGCCGGGCATCGATGCCGTAGTCGTTCCAGTCCACCAGCAGGAAGAGGTTGTCGAGACCCAGGCCCCAGGCCGAGTTCAGACATTCGTGGGTCCCACCGGCGCTCAGGCCGCCCTCGCCGTCGAGGGCGAAAACCCGTACGTCACCGGCACCGGCCCTCTTGAGCGCCATCGCCTGCCCCACCGCCGGAGGAAAGCCGTGGCCG
>JALTMS010000659.1 GCA_027001345.1 Acidobacteriota bacterium
GGGCACGTGCGACTACGCTCACCTGCTTTCCTGGATCAGCAGGCACCTGGTCCCCCTCGGCTGACGTACATCGCCGCCACTGACGCGCGGCCGTACCACGCCGCGTGGAGCGGTTTGTCTGGCCCCGCCCCGCGAACGTGTGCGGGCGAGCCGCTCCCTGGTGGCCCAAGAAGCCATGTGTCTTCCCTCTGGGCATCTCCTTGACGCGCTTGAAGAACTCTGTCTCGGTGATCTCTGTGGGCCATTCCCGGCGTACGGAAATCTCACCTGTCCTCCCCCATGCGCCGCATCGCTATCGTCTCGAGCTGGATGAGGCCGTTGATGTCTGAGCCTCCAACACGTGCCAGGCGCGAAATCTTCTCATTGGAGTCAAGACTCCCCAGCATCTCAACGCTGCAATCCGTTTGATCTCTGGCCTTGACATGGCGAATGCCGCTCCGGGAGCATGTCGCAGTCAGAGGAGGGGCAGAATGATGAATCTCGCGCGCTCGACAACCGTTACGCTCATCGCCGTGCTTGTCGCTTTTCTCCCCCGTCCAGGCAACGCAGAGGTCTCCGTCGGCCCCAACGCCGCGGCGCCAGGATTGCTGCTTGCGGGCGGCGAGGATCCGTTTGTCTGGCCAACCTTCGATATCGTGCGTTTCCACATCGATCCCTCGCTGATCCTCAACGCCACCGGTGCGGCCAATGGCGACAAGGGGCCAGCGTTTGCGATGGATCCCGTCACCGGCGCGCCGGTGGTCGTCTGGGCCTGGTGGGACGGCTCCGACTACGAGATCGCCTTGTCGGAGTGGGCCGACGGCGCCTGGAGTCCCTGGCAGATTCTGACTGACAACGCGGTCGATGATCTCGATCCCGCCATCACCATCGACCCGGCGGGGACACGTCGCGTGAGCTGGTGGCGTGCCGGGCAGTCACCCCAGGTCTGGTTGCTCGAGCGCTTTGTCTCACAGGACGGCTGGTCACCCGAGGAACGAGTCACGCAAGTCGTGGAAGACGGCTCCCGTCCCGGGGTGGTGGCAGTCTCCGGACTGGTGCGCGTGGCCTACCAGCGCGAGGGCCAGAACCTGCGCGAGATCGTCGTCTCGACCCGCGAGGGCGCCTGGCAGCCCGAAATCCTGGCCTCGACGGCCTACCTCGGCCCCGCGGGAGACGGCGACATCGACGTGGTGGCCCATCAGCAGCAGGCCACGATCTGGGTCGACTGGATCACCGCAGACGGCCTGCTCGCCTACCGGGTCTACGACCCCCAGACCGACACCTGGTCAGCCACCGAGACCCAACCCTACGAGTGGAACACCGCAGCCGGCGAGACCGAGTACTGGGCCCGCGAAACCGCCCGCACCCTGATCCGCCGGCGCGTCGCTCCCTGACGCCCCACCAGGATCACCGACTCAGATGCAGCCCTCACCGTCGAGGGCTGCAAGCACGGTGGAGACCCCAGCCCGCTCTTCTCCCACGAACGCTCTGAGTCCACCGAGGGCGCCGCCCCACAACTGCTGCCAGGGCCCGCCGAGGGCATCATGGATACCCTCAGGAGGAGGCAGGTGGCGCTCGATGGCCAGAGCACGCCCGAGCAGCGGCAGTGCTGCCAGCAGTGCCTCCCGCGCCTCCTCCTCCAGTTCCTCCGCCGACAACAGGCGGGCTACCCTGATCTTCCGTCCCGCCTTCGAGCGCAGCTCGGCAATCTGCTTTCGTTCTTCCGCCGTCAGCGCATCCCGCGTCGGCGCGGGAGAGGGTTCGAGCGGGCGGATGACGCGACTCGTATCCCGAATCAACCCGGCCTGCTCGAGCCGCTGCAGCGCCTCGTAGGCGCTGGCCTCGATCACCTGGAGCTTCACCGGTGCCACGGCATCCGTCTCCTCGGGCGGAAAGAACTCTCGGTGCAGCGGCTCGAGACGCGCGGCCACCGCGGCCGCGTCGCGGTCAACGACGACCAGCAGTACCGAATGCTCCTTTCCCTCGGGATAGCGTTCCTCGCAGCCGGCCAGCCTCCGCCCGAGCAAGGCCGCGGCGCGCTGCGCAAAGCCAGCGGCCCGATCCACCGGCAGCCTGGCCCCCGCTTCACGCCGCCGAGAGGCCCCTGCCCTCACCGGCGTGACGACCTGCTCGAGCCGCTCGAGGAAAGCCTGGCGACCGCGACTGAGGGGAATCTGGTCGAGATCACCGATCCGATCCAGAACGCCGTCCGCCAGGCTCCGCTTGACCGCCAGCGTACCCAGCATCCGGTGTTCGATGGTGTTTTCGGAAACCAGGTTGATCACGGTCACGTTGCGCATCTGGTGCTTGCGCCAGACCCTGGCAATCCGTTGCTCGAGCTTGGCGGGGTTCCATGGAAGGTCGCAGTTGATCACCACACTCGCCTGCTGGAGGTTGAGGCCGACACCGCCCGAATCACTGCTCAACAGCACTCGGCAGGCGGGATCGGTCTTGAATGCACGAATCTCCGCTCGCCGCCGCTGCTGTGGCACGGCCCCGGTATGCAGCGCATAGGACAGCCCCATCTCCTCCAGCAATCCTCCCACCAGCTCGAGCATCCGGACCCACTCGGAGAAGACCACGATCTTGACTTCCGGATCGGCACACAGACCGTCGATCAGACTCTCCAGCTCCTTCAGCTTCGGACAGCTCCGGTCCTCGGGATCGAGAATATAGGGCGTATCGCAGAGCATGCGCATCATGCCCAATTCGCGCATCAGCTTGTCTTGCTCCCGCTTGGTCAGCGCGCGGCGTTTGGCGATCTGCAACAAGCGCGCAACGATAGCTTCGTGATCCCGGTATGAGGACAACTGTGAACGACTCATCGGCACGAAGAGATTGCGATCACTCCGGCTCGGCAGTTCATCTTCCACGTCAGCCTTTCGGCGCCGGAGCATTCGCGGTCGAATTCGTTCGTGGAGCCGGTCGAGATTCTTGTAGCCCTTCGGCCGCCCTCGCTCGTCGAGTACGTAGAACTCACGGTTGAAGCGGAAAAGGGGGCCCAGGACGGCAGGATCGATGAAGCTCATGATCGAGTGAATCTCGTCGATGCGGTTCTCTATCGGCGTGCCGGTAAGAACGAAGGCATAGCGACTCTCGAGCCGCTTGATCGCCTGCGCCGTCTTGGTGTTCCAGTTCTTGATCCGCTGCGCTTCGTCGAGAATCACGATCTCCGGAGCCAGCCGGGTGTTGACATCCAGGGCATCACGAAGCATCTGCTCGTAATTGACGATGGTGAAGAAGGGGGCCTCGACATAGGCCCTCAGGCGTTTCGACCGCGGCCCAAAGATCACCTGGTAGTCGAGGTCCGTGAACTTCTGGATCTGCTCTTCCCACTCGGTCTTGAGAGATGCGGGCGAAACGATCAATGCGTGCCGGGCTTTGCCCAGGCGCTGGAGCAGCGCGCACGCAGCGATCGCCTGCACAGTCTTCCCCAGCCCCATCTCGTCAGCCAGCAAAGCCCGCTCGGTGAAAGCCAGGTGGAGCATCCCTTCACGCTGATAGGGATAGAGCGGGAGTCGGGTCTCATCCCGTGGGAACTCTCCACTTCTCACTTTCTGCTCGTATTCCCGGCGCAACCGAGGCCGTTCCTCCTCGCGCTGCCGCGAGAGCAGCCAGGGCTCGACCTCCTGGGAGATGCGCAGTGCCTTCGATCGAGACCTCGCCAGGCGCTCGAGGGCATCCTCCGGCGTGACGTTCCGCAGCCGTCCCTCACGATCAAAGAGCCTGCGAAAAACCGGAGACAGGCGGCTCCGATTGCGCTCCACACGCAGCGTCCCCGCAGCCACATCCGGAACGATGTCGATCCTCTCCGAGCCTTGCCGGCGCGCCGCGGCGAACTTCCGGGGAAAGCGGGCTTGCAGGTGGAGCAAGACCGCCTCGACATGCTTGCAAGTGCCCAGCCCGTTGATCTGAAAGTCGATCGTCGTGGAATGGAAGTGCCTGCGCTCGATATCCCGAATCTCGACGTAGTAGGTCATGCCGCTGCGGGAGCGAACCTCGAAATTCGAAAATATCGGATGCTGCGGGGTGAGGTTCCTGATCTGCGGTTTCTCCTCGATCGCCCGCAGCCGACGGCGATTGATCTCGTCCTCGTCGGTCGTCCTCCAGTCTCCCAGCGCCGGCAGCTTGATCTCATCTGCTCGAGCGGGAGTCCTCATCGCCGTCCTCTTCTTCGCTTTCCGGCCTCCGCGCCTCATCCCACACTCTCCTTCGGGTTCGCATGCTCCGCCAGGACCAGCGCCGACCCGACAGTGAGGGGTCCCTACAAATCCCCCTCACCGTCTCGATCGAGCTGGACGAAAGCCTCGTGTGCCCGCGCTGCCAGGGCCCCTCGAGCGCGATCCCGCAGCGTCTCGAAGCGCCTCGGCCCCTCGCTCGAAAGCCGAGCCACCCATCTCCCCACCGATCATAGTCAACCGCTCGTCTCACTGCGAGACCTCCAGTCGGTCCACCTCCCCCACCCTGGAGCCTCTCCCTGAAGTCGGCACAACTCCCGCTTGACGGAGCCGAGAATCGGGATCTTCGTCTCCGGATCGAAGCGCTCGTGCATCAACCGGGTTATCGACGCCGCTGCCGCGAGCAGCCTTCCAGCCGCTCGCCGAGGATCGTGACCCAGTCGCGGTCGACCGCTTCCAGGTTGCCGTCGGCGTCGAGTTGCTCGAGTCGCTCGAGGGCTTCGGCGAACATGCCACAGGCCGCCGGCTCCAACTCGGCGCCCCCCTCGTGGCTGGCCAGGGCCCGCAGACTATCACCCAGGTCGAGTCCCACCAGGGCCAGGTTGCGCTGGGTATTCGTGGTCGGAGCGGCGTCGTGCTGGGACTGCCACCACTCGAGAACTTGCTCGAGGTACTTCCGTCCGCGGTCGGGCTCACCTGCACCGACCAGCGCCTTGCCCAGGTAGCGCCGAGCCATCGCCAGATCCTTCTGGGAGCGGTGGCTGGCAGGGTCACGGCGAAAGAGGGCCTCTGCCAGCGCCAGGCTCCTTTCTCCCGGATCCACCGCCTCGGCCGGCCGGCCAGCCTGGATCAACTCGATGGTCAGGTTGGCCACCGCAAACCAATAGCTGCGCTGCGCGTCGGCATCTTCGGGATGGGCCGCCGCGCGACCAGCCTCCTCCGCCACCGCCCGGCGCAGATAGCCGAGTCCCTCGTCCACGCGATCGACGTAGACCAGTTCCGCGCCGAGTCCGCTCAAGGCGCTGGCCAGCCCGCGCGTCAAGCCGCTCACCTCCGGATGACGGCGACGAGCCTCCTGGTAGACTCCGATCACCTCTTCGAAGGTGGCGATGGCCGCTTTCGATTCGTCCTGCCACGAGTAGATCTGGGCCAGCAGGCGCAGGGCATCGGAATACTCGATCAGGTATTCGGGCCGATCCGGATATTCGGCACTCAGCGCCTCGAGCCCCTCGCGATGAGAGGCAATCAGCCGCGCTCCCTCGTCGAGATCCCCGATGAAGTAGTCGATCAGCGCGACCCGCATCGGCAGCACGGCGCAGGCGTAGCGCAGCTCCGGCGCGCTGCGCGGCGTCACGCCGGTGTCGCGACACAGCTCCATGCCGGCAGTGTACGAGCGCTGCGCACCGGCTCGGTCACCCAGGTTGTCCAGCGAGGGATGCCCTTGTAGATCGCCGACTCGAAGATAGGCACCGGCCACGCTGGCCGCCAGATCCTCGTTGCCGGCAACCTCGTCGCGAAGCCTTTCCAGGTAGGCCAGGGCGCGGGCCACCAATCCCTGGCGCACGGCGGTGGTGCCAGGAATCTTCGCCAGCTCGTCGTTGACCTCGAAGATCAATGCCTCGGTCAGCTCCCTGACCTCCTCGTAGCGCTGTTCAGCCTGATTGCGCGCCCGCACCGCTGCTCGTGCCTGAACCGCGGTGCTGATGCTTCCTGCGATCAGGGCTACCACCACCACCACCGCGGCGACCACCGCGGCGCGGTGCCGCCGGACGAACTTGCGGAGCCGATAGCTCGCTGTCGCCGGCCGGGCTCGAATCGGCAGGCCTTCGAGATAGGCATCGAGGTCGGCCGCCATCTCGACCGCCGAGCCATAGCGCTGCCGTGGATCACGAGCCAGGGCCATGGCAAGAATGTTGTCGATCTCGCCCCCGAGGCTGCGGACCCAGGCCGCCGAGCGACCGGCCTGGCGAGCGGATCGGGACGCGGACCGGATTCGTCCCTCGAGGATCGCCTCGTGCAGCCGCGCGACATTGTCCAGATCCACGGCGTAGGGGCTGCTGCCGGTGAGCAGCTTGTAGAGCAGGACACCCAGCGCGTAGACATCGGTGGCCACGGTGATGGTCTGTCCCTCGAGCTGCTCGGGCGCCGCATACCGCGGGGTCATCAGGCGGGTGATGGTCTGCTGGCCGTCCCTCGCCGAGGAGTCGTCGATCAGCTTGGCGATGCCGAAGTCCAGCAACTTGGGCTGGCCCTCCTCGTCGACGAGAACGTTACTCGGTTTGATGTCCCGGTGGACCACCAGTTGTTGGTGGGCCGCCTGCACCGCCTGACAGACCTTTCCGAACAGCCGCAGGACTTCCGGCAGCGAGGGCTTCTCCTGCTCGACATAGAGATCGATCGGGCGGCCGCTGACCAGCTCCATCACCACGTAGGGGCCACAGCCTTCGAGGCTGCCCGCATCGAGCAGTCGCGCGATGTGGGGGTGATCGAGCCGGGCGAGAATCTGTCGCTCCCGCTGGAAGCGCCGCTGGCCTTCCTCGTCGAGCCCTCCCGGAGAGAGGAACTTGACCGCCACGTCCAGCTCGAAGTTCTGGTCCGAGCGGCTGGCGCGATAGACCACCCCCATCCCGCCGATGCCGATGCGTTCGATGATTCGGTAGCTGCCGACGGTCTTCCCCACCAGGTCGAACGGCGCGGAGAATGCCAGCTCCGACGCGGCGCCGTCGAGAGGCCCGGAGGCTTGCTCGGCGTAGGGCAGCAGACTGCGCAGCTCCTCGATCAGGCGCTCGTCGCCGGCCGCAACCCGCGCAATGTAGGCTTCCCGCTCGCCGGGTTCGAGTCCCACCAGGGCTCGCAAGTGATCGCCGATCCGCGTCCAGTCCGACTCCCCCATCAGCGAGGACCTGCCAACTCGCGCATCAGCCAGGCGCGGGCCACGGTCCAGTCTCGCTCGACAGTCGCCAGAGAAGTGCCGACGGCCTCGGCGATTTCCGCCATGGTCATTCCGGCGAAAAAACGCATCTCCACCACCCGCACCGCCCGAGGCTGGTCGGCCGCCAGACGCTCGAGCGCTCGATCCACGTCGAGCAGATTGCGCGCCTGCTCGGCGGCGTGCAGTCGCCCCTCGTCGAGGGTCTCGAGGCGCGCCCCACCGCCCCGCTTCTGAGCACAGCGGCTACGAGCCCGATCGACCAGGATCTGCCGCATCTGGCGCGCTGCGATGCCGAAAAACTGCGCCCGAGAGCGGCTCGGGATCCGCTCCGTACGCGAGAGTTTCAAGTAGAGTTCGTGGACCAGATCGGAGGTGTTGAGAGTCCGGCTACCGAACTCTCCGTCCAGATGGCGATGAGCGATGACGCACAGCTCGCCGTAGACGGCCTGCATCACCGCATCGCGAGCTTGCCGATCGCCGTCGCTCCACCTCCCCAGGAGGACGGTGATCTCCTCTGGCCGCCTTTGCGAAGACACTTCGACATCTTCCTCCGTAAGGGGAGTATAGGGTCGAGGTCGATCCGCGGCAGCAGCCTTCGCGGAAAGGGGGCAAGGCGAGAACCGGCGGCGATCCGGCCCCCTACATCCGCTCCGGCATCTCGATGCCCACCAGGTCCAGCAGCAGCTCGAGCTGGCGCAGGGTGAGCCGGGCCAGCGACAGGCGCGCGGCACGCAGGGCGGGGTCGGGCTCGGGGAGGATCGGGCAGTTGTTGTAGAAGCGGCTGAACTCCTGGGCCAGGTCGTAGGCGAACTCGCACAGGGCGTTGGGGGCGCGGTCGGCCCGGGCCCGGCGGATCACCTCGGGGAGCATGAACAGCCGCAACACCAGACTGCGCTCGCTCTCGCCCAGGCCGGCCGCCACCACGGGGCCGGCCTCCACCCCCCGCTCGGCAGCCTTGCGGAAAATCGACTTGATCCGCACGGCCGCGTAAAGCAGATAGGGCCCGGTGCGCCCCTCGAAGCGGGTGAACTTCTCCAGGTCGAAGATGTAGTTCGACTCCCGGTCGTTGCTCAGATCGGCAAACTTCAGCGCCGCCAGCCCCACCTTTCGCGCCACCTCTTCCCGCTCGGCAGGGTCCAGGTCTCTGGCCATCTCCCCCTCGTCGAGGCGGCGGCGGGCCTGCTCGGTGGCACTGGCGATCAGTTCGGAAAGGCGCATCACGCCCCCCTCCCGGGTCTTGAAGGGGCGCCCATCGGGACCGTTGACCGTGCCGAACTTGATGTGCTCGAGACCCACCTCCGACGCGATGCCGGTCTTGCGGGCAGCGCGGAAGACCTGCTCGAAGTGCAGTTCCTGGCGCTTGTCCACCACGTAGAGGATCTGGCTCGGAGAGAGTTTCTCCACCCGGTCTTCGATGGTCGCCAGGTCCGTCGCGCCGTAGGTCACGCCGCCGTCGGCCTTGACCACGATCAGCGGCGGAATCTCCCGCCCCCCATCATCGAGGTGGATGACCTCCGCACCCTCGCTCGCGACCACGTGACCCGCCGCCCGTAGCCGCTCGACCATGCTCTCGAGGCGCTCGGCCACGGCACTCTCTCCCAGCCAGAGATCGAAATCCACCCCCAGCGCTCGAAAGTCCCGCTTGATCGCCTCGAGCGAAACCTCCATGAACTGCCGCCACAGGGCCCGGTAACCCGGCCTTCCGGCCTGCAATTCGGCAGTAACCTGCCGCGCCCGCTGCCGCGCCGCCTCGTCTTGCTTGCAGCGAGTCGCCGCCACCGGATACAGCTCCGCCAGGTCGTCCACGCTCACCGGCGGCTCGCTGGGCCACGGCTCGCCGGCCTCCGGATCGAAATAGGGCAGCTCCGGTCGGCGATCCTGCAATTCACAGATCAGCATGCCGATCGGAAGGCCCCAGTCGCCCATGTGGATATCCGAGACCACCTCGTCACCGGCGAAACGCAGCAGCCGCTGCAGGCAGTCGCCGACGATGCTCGAGCGCAGGTGGCCGACGTGCATCGCCTTGGCCACGTTGGGACCGCCGAAGTCGAGGACCACCTTCTGGGGGTCGGCCACCACATCGCAGCCCACCCGCTCGTCGGCCAGCGCCTCGTCGGCCCGGCGCGCGAGTTCTTCGTCGGTCAACTTGATATTGATGAACCCCGGCCCGGCCACCTGTACTTCGGCCAGTTCGGGTCGGCCCGCCAGACGCTCGGCCACCTCCTGGGCGATCTCCCGCGGAGCGCGCCGGGCCCGACGGGCCGCCGCCATCGCACCGTTGCACTGGAAATGGGCCAGGTCGCTGCGACGCGAAACCTCCACCCGGCCGAAAGCGGCGTCCAGGCCCACTGCCGCGAAGGCCTGGCCGACCACCTGCGAAAGATGCTCGAGAATCGACATGGTTGAAACGCTCCCTCCAGCCGGTGGGCCCGCTCTGCCCGGCGAGGCCCGCAAATTAGCACGAAGCCCCGCCGGGCACGACCGGCAGCCGTGGCTGGCGAGGTGGTTTATGGTGGCCCCATGAAACAGAGGGTCCCCGAGTCGAGCAGCGCCACCCTCACC
>JALTMS010000660.1 GCA_027001345.1 Acidobacteriota bacterium
CGGCCCGCCTGGGGGCCGAGGGCGGACCGCGGTGCGGCCGACTGCTGGTGCTGGCGACCTACGGGGAGGAGACTCGCCACACCTCCATGCCCCGGGCCCTCGAGGCCCTCGGCGCGCTCCCCGATGCCGCGGTGGTGGGAGAGCCCACCGGCCTCGAGCCCTGCATCGCCCAGCGTGGCTTGCTGATCCTCGAGGCGATCTGGAGCGGCCGGGCGGTCCACGCCGGCTGGGCCGCCGAACTCGGCCGCCGCCCGGACAGCGCCCTCGACGCGGCTGTGCGGGGTCTGCCGCGGCTGGCGGAGACCGAGCTGGCGCCGATCGATCCGCTGCTCGGTGCGACGGTGGCCACGCCCACGGTGATGCGGGCGGGGGAGGCGCGCAACGTCACCCCGGAGCGAGCGACGGCGGTGCTCGACGTGCGCACCACCCCGGCGGCGGACTACGACGTCGTGCGCCGGCGCCTGTCGGAGGTGCTCGGCGCGGAGATCCGCGTGATCTCCGACCGCCTGCGCCCGGCTCGCACTCCCGACGACTCGCGACTGCTCGCCCTGTTCGGAGCGCTGCGGCCGTCGGCCACGCCCTTCGCCTCGCCCACCTCCTCGGACTGGGTCTTCCTGCGGGAGGTCGATGCGATCAAGCTCGGCCCGGGGGACTCCCGCCTGTCTCACACCAGCCGCGAGGCGATGCCGCTAGATGAGGTGGAGCGGGCGACGGGCCTCTACCTGGAACTGGCGCGGAACTTCCTGGCGTGATCCGCGCTCGAACGAAACGAGGGGAGATCGAGGATCATGAGAACCAGCCAGCGCCGTCGGCACGCGATCGAACAACTCGTCCGTCGCCGGCGCATCGCCACCCAGCAGGAACTGGTCGAGGCTCTCGAGGGCCTGGGTTTCCAGGTCAGCCAGGCATCGGTGTCCCGGGACATCGCGGCCCTGCGCCTGGTCAAGGTGGACGGCTGCTACGCGCCTGCCGCCCAGAACGTGCCCGACGACGATCCCCGCCAGGCCCGCCTGCGTGCCTCGGTGCTCGCGGTGCGCACCGCCGGGGACAACCTGGTGGTGCTGATCACTCCGCCGGGAGAGGCCAGCGCCGTGGGCCTGGCTCTCGATGACCTGGATCTGCCCGGCATGGTGGGCAGCGTGGCCGGTGACGACACCGTCCTGGTCGCTGTCGGCACGGCTCCCGGGGCGCAGGCCTTCGCCCACCATCTCACCCGCCGACTCAAGCTCCGCGTCTGAGCCGAAGGCGCGCTCAGCTCTCGGTGGCCCGGGTCGTCGGGTGGTACTCGGCGCTGGTCGGCAGGCCGAGTCCGGCGCGGATGTCCTCGAGCACCAGGTAGGTGGCGGGGACCAGGATCAGCGTGACGAAGGTCGAGAAGATCACGCCGAAGCCGAGACTCACCGCCAGCGGGATCAGGAACTGGGCCTGCATGCTCCTTTCGAGCAGCAGCGGTGTCAGCCCGGCGAAGGTGGTCAGCGATGTCAGCAGGATCGGCCGGAAGCGGGCGCTGCCCGCGATGCGCACGGCCTGCTGCAAGCTCGTCCCCTCCCGCCGCCGGCGGTTGACGTAGTCCACCATCACCAGTGAGTCGTTGACCACCACACCCGTCAGGGCCACCGCGCCGAAGGCGGAGAGGATCGTCAGGTTCATGCCCATCACCATGTGGCCCCAGACGGCTCCGACCAGCCCGAAGGGAATCGCCGTCATCACCACCACCGGCTGGATGTAGGAGCGGAAGGGGATCGCCATCAGGCCGTAGATCGCCACCAGGGCGATGATGAAGCCCCGCATCAGGCCGCTGAGGGTGTCGCGCTGTTCGCGCTGCTGGCCCTCGAGGGAGTAGCTCACTCCCGGATGCCGGGAGAGGATCTCGGGCAACTCTGCGGCGCGCACGCTGGCCAGCACTTCCCCGGCATTGCCCCGGGTATCGTCCACGTTGGCCGTCACGCTGATCACCCGCGCTCGATCGACTCGCCGGATGGTGGCATCGCCGCGCCCCATCGAAGTGCGCGCCACGTGGGCCAGGGGCACGCCGATGCCGTCGGGGGTACGGATCCGCAGCCGATCCAGATCCCCCAGGGTGCGTCGCTGCTCGGCGGGGTAGCGCACCATCACGCGCACGTCGTAGCGTCCCCGTTGCACCCGCTGGGCTTCCTCGCCGTAGAACGCCTGCCGCACCTGGCGGGCCACGTCGGAGAGGGTCAGCCCCAGGCTTTCGGCGGCGGGCAGCAATTCGAAGCGGATCTCTTTTTTTCCCGGCCGAAAGCTGTCGGCCACGTCGTAGACCCCGGGGTAGCCGGCGAGCACGTCCTCGAGTTCGTCGGCGGCCCGCCGCAACTCGGCCACGTCGGTGCCCGCGAGCTGGATCTCGATCGGCGCGCCGGGGGAGAAGAGCGAGGAGGAGAAGGTCAGCTCCAGGGCGTCGGGGATCGGGGCCAGCGCGTCGCGCC
>JALTMS010000661.1 GCA_027001345.1 Acidobacteriota bacterium
GCCGGGTCCGGCGGCTCTGCTGCCGGGGCTGCCTCGAGTACCGCCAGGGCCACACGCCCGCCCTCCCGGCGCTCGAAAACCTCGATCCTGGCCGTCCGAGCGGCATCCTCCTTCAGTGGGACACGGCCACCGAGCACGCCGGCATCTCCGGCCAGCCACTCGGCCCAGCATCGCTGTTCGGTGCCGCCGAACAGATCGAGCACCTCGCCCCCCGGTTCGCCGAGCCCCGTGGCGGCGGAGTTACGAGCCAGCATCCGGCCGCCCGCATCGATCAGCATCGCGGGACGATCGAGCAGATCGAGCAAGGCCGCCAGTGCCTCGACGGAAACATGCCCAGGGACGGGCAGGGCTCCCGCACTGTCATGGCTGCTCATGGTCCGGCGCACTCCTCGTCTGGCTCCCCCGGGTTTCCCGCCCGCTGCGCAGTGTACGAAGTCCGGTCTCCGAGCGTCAACCGCGGCGACGGCGGCCCGCCGCGACTTTTCGTTCCGCGAAGACCACCGCACTCCTGTTTCCTTCAGCCGAAGGGCCCGCAAATATGGTGGGATAATCGGCGGATCCTCTCTCCGCCAGGAGCCCGCGATGATCCACGACATCTCTCCGCCCCTTTCCCCGACCCTTGCCGTCTGGCCCGGCGACGTGAGTGTCCGCCGCGAGGTCGGGCTGGACATGGGGCGCGGTGACGACCTGAATCTCTCGGCGCTGCACACCACGGTGCACGCCGGAGCGCACGCCGATGCACCGAGCCACTTCGGTGCCAATGCTCCTTCCATCGATCAGCTCGACCTCGAGGACTTCATCGGGCCCTGCCAGGTGGTGCGGGTGGAGGTCGGCGGCGGCACGGCGATCCGTCGGGGGGACCTGCCGGTTGCGATCACCGCCGAGCGTGTGCTCTTCGCCACCGGCACCCGACCGGACCCGGAAGTCTTCAACGAGGATTTCGCGGCCATCGATCCCCGCCTCGCCGAGAGCCTGGCCGATCAGGGCGTGCGCCTGGTCGGCATCGACACGCCGAGCGTGGATCTTTTCGGCGACCAGGATCTACCGACCCACAAGACCTGCCTGCGCCGCGACCTGCGCATCCTGGAGAACCTGGCCCTTGGCGACGTGGAGCCGGGGATCTACGAGTTGATCGCTCTACCCCTGCACCTGGTAGAGTTCGAGGCGTCGCCGGTTCGGGCGGTGCTGCGGGAGCTGCTCGACGTGTCACGGGAGGAAGGGGCATGAAGGCGGTCACGCGCCTGGGGGTCTCGCTTGTGCTGCTGCTTTCCGCCGCACTGGTCTCGACCGGCTGCGCCCGACCACCTTCGACCCCGACTCTGCCAGCGCGAGTGCTGCTCGTCGGCATCGACGGGGCAGACTGGGAGCTGATCCGTCCGCTGGCCGAGGCCGGCGACCTGCCGGCATTCCGGCAACTCCTGGCGGAGGGAGCCACCGGGGATCTGCGATCGCTGGCGGGCTACAACTCCCCGGCACTGTGGACCACGATCGCCACCGGGCGCCTGCCTGCTGATCACGGCATTCCCGGATGGACCATCGAAGACGAACAGGGCAACCCGCAGCTCGTCACCTCCAACATGCGCCGCGCACCGACGCTGTGGGAGATTCTCGGTGCTGCCGGCCTGCGCTCGACGGTGGTCGGTCACCTGGCCACCTGGCCGGCGACTCCCATCAACGGTTACCTGGTGACCAACTACTCGCCCATGGCCGTCGCGCGGGGCGAGGGCGATCACGCCAAGACCGCCAATCCCCTCAAGGGAACCCTGTGGGAGAACGTCCCGGCGCAGGTCTTCCCGCCTTCTCTGCTGGAGGAGATCCTTCCCCTGCGCGTCGGCATTGCGGATGTCGGTCGCGAGGAAGTCCAGCACTTCATCGCCCGATTCCCCTCCTCTCCCGAGCCTCTCGAGGAGGACCTGCTCCACAGCCTGCGCTTCGCACATGCCGCCGACAGGACCTATGCGGGCATTTTCGACCACCTGCTCGCCAAGGAGCGCACCTCATTCGCGACGGTCTATTTCGGCGGTGTGGACGCGGTCTCCCATCGCTTCTGGCGCTTCATGGATCCGTCCCTCCAGGGCGCCTCAGACATCGAGCGCGAGCGCTACGGCAAGGTCATCGCCCACTACTACGGATTCGTCGATCGCTACCTTCAGCATCTCCTCCGCGACCTGGACTCCCAGACGACCCTGATCGTCTGCTCGGACCACGGATTTCGGGCGGCCCGCAAGAAGGACAGTCGCCGTAACCGGGAGTACTCCGGCCGCCACCGGCTCAAGGGAGTTCTCGCCCTCTACGGTCGCGGCGTGCGCCAGCCGGCCTCCATCGACGGCGCCCAGCTCGTCGACCTGGCACCCACGATCCTGGCACTCCTGGGCCAGCCCACGGCCCGCGACATGCCCGGCCGCGCCCTCGCCCAGGCCCTCGACCCGCAGATTCTCG
>JALTMS010000662.1 GCA_027001345.1 Acidobacteriota bacterium
CACGAAGCCCGCGGTCGCGTCGTGGCTCATCTGCTGCTGTGGACCATCGCCCTGTCGGTGACCCTGATCGGATTGACGGCCCGCGATCCGGATCTGGCCACCGAGCTGATTCCCCACGGGGAGGCTTACTGGGCGGAGATGGCGCCCTACGTGGCCACTGGCATCGGCAAGGAGAGTCAGCCCGAAGCCTACGTCCCCGAGCACATTCTCCACCTGGTGACTTTCGTCGTCCTGGCGGCGGCCACCGCGGGGCTCGGGGCGCTGATCCTCGGCGCCTACCTGACCGGCTACATGTCGTTCTACGTCGGCCAGCTCGTCGTTCACGCCGCCTATCCCCTGGAGGCCGCCGGCCTGGGCTGGCCGCCCTGGGCCATGCTGCGGGTCGTCGCCTTCGTGATGCTGGGAGTCAGCTTCGCTCGCCTCCTGCTCGAACGGCCGGGTCTCGGCCCGTGGTGGCACAGGGAGCGGCGCCCGCTTCTGGCAGCCTGCGCCCTGTGGCTGCTGGACATGCTCCTCAAGACCCTGCTGGCGCCGGAATGGGCGCGCCTGCTGCGAGAGATCGCCGGGGTCCAGATCGGGCTCTGAAACGGGCTCCGGCTCCGGCGCGCTGCGGTCCGGCCGTGCTATGCTCGCGCAGCGGCGGAAGGTGGCCCGTTCCCGGCGGTCACCAGCCGACGAACCTCCCGAAAAAGGACCTTGCCATGCGCCAGATTGCCGGAAAACTCGACGCCACGGGACTGAGCTTCGGCATCGTGCTTTCCCGATTCAACAGTCGAATCACCGACCAGCTTCTCGCCGGGGCGATCGATGGCCTGCTGCGGCACGGCGCCGAGCAGAGCGCGATCACCGTGGTGCGCGTGCCCGGAGCGTTCGAGATGCCGACCGCGTTGCGGGCGATGGCCACTCAGAAGCAACCGCCCGATGCCCTGCTGGCCCTCGGGGCGCTGGTTCGGGGGCAGACACCGCACTTCGACCATCTGGCCGCCACGGTGACCCGGGCCCTCGAGCGCCTGTCGGCCGAATGCGGACGGCCGGTGGCCAATGGGCTGCTGACCTGTGACAGCTTCGAACAGGCCCTCGATCGAGCGGGGGGCAAGGTGGGCAACAAGGGGTTCGAAGCGGCCACATCGGCCATCGAGATGGCCCGTCTGCTGCGGGAACTCGACTAGCCGAAGGGAGACGCAGCGCGATGGGGGCTCGACACGAGGGCCGGGAGGCAGCCCTGAGGATGCTCTACCAGGCCGACCTTTCCGGAGATGCCACCGAGGCGGTGCTGCGGGCCTATCTCGATGGGGAACTCTCCGACACCCCGCCCGAAGGTCCGGGGCGACGCTTTGCCGAGCACCTGTTTCGCGGCGTGCGCCATCGCAGGGACGAACTCGATACGATGATTCGGCAGGGCTCGGCGCACTGGCGTCTCGAGCGCATGGCGGCGGTCGATCGCAACGTGCTTCGGCTGGCCCTCTTCGAGCTGCTCGACGAGGCCGAGACACCCGCTGCGGTGATTCTCGATGAGGCGGTGGAGTTGGCGAAGATCTATGGTGGAGAAGAATCGGGGGCCTTCGTCAACGGCGTCCTCGACGGCATCCGGCGGCGCCTGGCGAGCGGAGAGATTCGGCGTGGTGCCTAGCAGCCCGCTGAACCTGCCCTCACGCGCCGGCACGCGTCGCGCAAGGGGTCGGCGCCGGCTCGCCCGTCGGATGGCGGTGGGTCTGCTGCTGATCCTGGCGAGCGGCTGTGGCTACCACCTGGCCGGACGCTCCTCGGGCGCCTCGTTCCTCCCGGCCGGTGCCAGGACCCTCGGCATTCCCACCTTCGCCAACCGCACCGACCGGCCCGAGATCGAGCAACGCATCACCGAGGCACTGGTCGACGAGTTTCTCCGCCGCAGTCGCCTCCAGGCGGTGCCGAGCCCCAAGGGCGCCGACGTGCTGCTCGAGGGCGAGATCGCCTCGTTCAAGACCGACCCGGTCACCTTCACCGAGAGCGGGCGCTTCGACCGCGTGGAGGTGACGATCACCGCCAGGGTGCGGCTGGTTCAGACCTCTCCCGAAAAGGTGATCTGGAGCCAGAACCACTTCGTCTTTCGCGAGCAGTACGACGTGCCCGAGACGCCGCTGACCGAATTCGACCGGGAAATCGTCGCCATCGAGCAGATCGCTCGCGGCTTTGCTCGATCGATCACCACCTCGATCCTCGAGGGCTTCTGATGTCGCGCCCTCCGACCCCGCTGCTCCGCGCCCTGGACAGGGAGCCCTGGCCGACGGTGATCCTGATCGCCGGCGAGGACGGTGCCGGCCGACAGGCTGCGATCCGCGCCGTCGAACAGCGCATGCCACCGGAAGCGGTGGCGATCGATCGCTTCGAGGATGAGCCCCTGGCCCGCGTTCTCGACGCGGCACGAACGGCCCCCTTGCTCGGTGGCCGGCGGCTGGTGGTCGTGCGCGTCACCCCTGGACTGATCGACCGGGACGAGGGGCGTGACGCCCTGCTGGCCTATCTCGGCAACCCCCCTGAGCATGCCATCCTGATCCTCGAGTCGGCCAAGATCGACAAGCGGCTGAAGTGGGTCAAGGCGGTGGCTGCCGCCGGGCTGGTGGTGGAGTGTTCCCGGCCCCGGGAACGGGAGATGGCGGCCTGGATCGAGAGAGAGGCCCGCGACCTGGGCTTGCGTTTGCGTGGCGATGCGATTGAGCTTCTGGCCGATTGCGCCGGCACCGACACGGGCCTGGCACGACGGGAGCTGGAGAAGATCGCCCTGGTGACACGCGCCGACGCCCCTCCGCTCGACGCCCCTCAGATCGAACCCCTGCTCTCACCGGGGCGTACCGCCGGCGCCTTCGCTCTCGAGGATGCCCTGCTCGCCGGTCGCTGCCAGCCGGCCCTGGCGGCGCTGCACCGGCACCTCGAGGGCACGGCGTCGGTCGCCCCTCTGGCACTGCTGGCACGCCTGGCGGGGATCTGCCGGCGGCTGGCGGTGGCGGCGGAGATCCACTCCCGAGGCGGCGATGCGGAGGAGATCCGACAGGCCCTCGGCTGCCATCCCTTCGTGGCCCAGAAATACAGCCAGGCCGTCAGCCGGCGCTCGATCGATGCCGAGCGGGCCCTGGCCGCCTGCGTGGCGGCCGACGGTCGACTCAAGTCCGGCGGCGCGGCCGCGGCGGCCCTGGAGGCAGTGGTGCTCGCCGCCTGTGCGCCGCGCGGAGGACTGGTCGCGCGCGGGACGAGAGCCTGAGCCCGGAGCCAGCGAACACCGCCGAGGGATCCACGGTAGACTGAGCCGCGGTGCGGAGGAACCACCCATTGAGCCAGACCCACGAGACCATCGCCATCGTCGATTTCGGCAGCCAGGTCACCCAGCTCATCGCTCGCCGGGTGCGCGAGGCAGGGGTCTATGCCGAGATCGTCGCGCCGGCCGGAGCCGCCGCGCGTATCGCTCAACCGCAGGTTCGCGGCGTGATCCTCTCCGGCGGACCTTCGTCGGTCTACGACGAGCAGGCCCCCGATCTGCCCGATGCCGTCTTCGCCACCGACCTGCCGATCCTCGGTATCTGCTACGGCATGCAATTGCTCGTCCATCGCACCGGGGGGCGGGTCGAGAGTGCCACCGAGCGCGAGTTCGGCCGCGCCGAGGTGCTGGTCGATGACGACTCCACGCTGCTCGAGGGCTGGCCCGACAAGTCGGTGGTCTGGATGAGCCACGGCGACAGCATCGTCGAACTGCCCGCCGGCATGCGCGTGATCGCTCACACCGCGAGCGCGCCCTACGCTGCGGTCGAAGACCGAGCACGCCGTCGATGGGGCGTGCAGTTTCATCCCGAGGTGCGGCACACCCTCTTTGGTGCCGAGTTGCTGCGCAACTTCGCCCTCGAAATCTGCGGCTGTCGCGGTGACTGGTCGATGGCGGCCTACGAGCAAGAAGCGATCGAGGAGATTCGCTCGACCGTTGGGCCGGGAGAGAAGGTGGTCTGCGCCCTGTCCGGCGGCGTCGATTCGTCGGTGATGGCGCTGCTGATCCACAAGGCCATCGGCAGTCGACTGGTGGCGGTGTTCGTCGACAACGGCCTGCTGCGCAAGGACGAGGCCGAGCACGTGGTGCACACCTTCCGCGACCGCTATCACCTGCCCGTCGAAGCGGTCGATGCCCGCGATCGTTTTCTCGGCGCCCTGGCTGGTGTGACCGATCCCGAAGAAAAGCGCCGGCGCATCGGACATACCTTCATCGAGGTCTTCGACGAGGTGGCCGGCCGTATCGACGCCGGCTACCTGGCCCAGGGTACGATCTACCCCGACCGTATCGAATCGGCTTCCACCGGGGGGCCCTCGGCGACGATCAAGACCCACCACAACGTCGGCGGCCTGCCCGAAAGGATGAAGCTCTCGCTGATCGAGCCTCTCCGCTGGCTGTTCAAGGACGAGGTGCGTCGCCTCGGAGAACAGCTCGGCCTCGATCCGGCCTTCGTTCGGCGGCACCCGTTCCCGGGACCCGGTCTGGCCGTGCGGATCGTCGGCGAGATCACAGCCGCGCAGATCGCCGTGCTCCAGGAAGCCGACGCCATCTTTCGCGAAGAACTGGAAACCTCCGGCTGGATGGAGAAGACCTCCCAGGCCTTTGCGGTGCTACTGCCGGTCAAGACCGTCGGCGTGATGGGAGACGGCCGGACTTACGAACAAGTCGTCGCCCTGCGGTCGGTGGACACCGACGACTTCATGACCGCCGACTGGTCGCGCCTGCCCCACGATTTCCTGGCCCGGGTCGCCACCCGAATCGTCGGCGAAGTGCGCGGTGTCAATCGCGTGGTCTACGACATTACTTCCAAGCCCCCAGGGACCATCGAATGGCTCTGAACGAGACTTCCTGCCGATGAGCAGCCGCCCCTTCGTCCACCTCCACAACCACACCGAGTTCAGCTTGCTCGACGGGGCGCAGAAGATCCCCGAAATGATCCGGCGAGCCAAGGCGCTGGAAATGTCCGCCGTGGCGATGACCGACCATGGCAACCTCTTCGGCGCGGTCCGTTTCTACAAGGAGGCGCGCAAGGAGCAACTACGACCGATCCTCGGCTGCGAGGTCTATGTCGCTCCTCGCAGTCGATTCGACAAACATCCCGGCCAGGGCCGGGGCAAGCCCTACTACCACCTGGTGTTGCTCGCGCAGAACAACGAGGGTTTCCGCAACCTGATCAAGCTGACCTCGCTGGGCTATCTCGAAGGCTTCTACTACCGCCCGCGGATCGACAAGGAGCTACTCCGCCGTCATGGCGCAGGCCTGATCGCGCTGACCGCCTGCCTGGCCGGTGAGGTGCCCAGCCTGCTGCGCCACGACGACATCGAGGCCGCGCGGCAAACGATCCACGAATTCCAGGAGATCTTCGGCGAGGACAATCTTTTCCTCGAAATGCAGGATCACGGCATCGAGGAGCAGCAGAAGGTCAACCGCGGGCTGGTCGAACTGTCCCGCGAGACCGGTGTCCCGCTGGTAGTGACCAACGACTGCCATTTTCTCGAGCGCGACGACCACGGTGCCCACGACGTGCTGATCTGCATCGGCACCGGCAAGAAACGCAACGAAGCGAGTCGGATGGTTTACGCCGCCGACCACTACTTCAAGTCGACCGAGGAAATGGCCGAGCGCTTCGCCGAGTTCCCCGAAGCACTGGCCAACACCGCGGCCATCGCCGAGCGCTGCGAGGTGGAACTCGAACTGGGCAAGCTACACCTGCCGCGTTACCCGGTGCCCCGGGGCGAGACCCTCGACTCGGCTTTCGTCAAGCAAACGCGGGAGGGCTTTGCCCGCCGCAAGAAGAAGTGGGACCTGCTGGCCGCCAAGGGCCGCCTGCGCCACAGCCTGGACGACTACCAGCAGCGACTCGAACGAGAGATCGGCACGATCCTCGAAATGGGTTACGCCGGCTACTTTCTGATCACCGGAGATTTCATTCAGCACGCTCGCCGCCAGGGCATTCCCGTTGGCCCGGGTCGCGGCTCGGCGGCGGGTTCGCTGGTGGCCTACTGTCTCGAGATCACCGATATCGACCCGCTGGAGTACGACCTGCTCTTCGAGCGTTTTCTCAATCCCGAGCGGGTCTCGATGCCGGATATCGACATCGACTTCTGTTTCCGCCGGCGAGCCGAGGTGATCGACTACGTCACCGAGAAGTACGGCCGCGAGAACGTGGCCCAGATCATCACCTTCGGCACGATGGCGGCTCGGGCGGCGATTCGCGACGCCGGTCGTGTGCTCGATATTCCCTACGGCGAGGTTGATCGCATCGCCAAGCTGGTTCCCGACGAACTGGGCACTCGTCTGGCCAGCGCCATCGAGGACGTGCCGGCGCTGGCCAAGCTCTACCGCGAGGATCCGGTGATCCGCGAACTGCTCGACATCGCCCAGCGCCTCGAAGGTCTCTCGCGGCATGCCAGCACCCATGCTGCGGGTGTGGTGATCACCCCCGAACCGGTGGTGGAATACGCACCGCTGTTTCGCTCGAGCAAGGATGAAATCACCACTCAGTGGGCCAAGGACGAGGTCGAAGCCGCCGGCCTGCTGAAGATGGATTTTCTGGGCCTGAAGACCCTGACGCTGATCACCGACACTCTCGATTCGATCCGCGCGTCCGGCCAGCAGCCACCCGATCTCGATGTGCTGCCTCTCGACGACGCGGCGACGTACGAATTGTTCTGTGCCGGGGATACCACCGGGGTCTTCCAGTTCGAGTCCTCGGGCATGCGGGACATCCTCAGGCGGCTGGGTCCGGAAAAGTTCGAGGACCTGATCGCCCTCAACGCCCTGTATCGGCCGGGCCCCCTCGGCTCGGGAATGATCGAAGATTTCATCAAACGGCGGCACGGCAAGGTGGAGGTGAGCTATCCCCATCCCCTGACCGAGGAGATCCTGGCCGAAACCTACGGGGTGATCGTCTACCAGGAACAGGTGATGCAGATCGCCTCCAGGCTGGCCGGCTACACTCTCGGCGGCGCCGATCTGCTGCGGCGGGCGATGGGCAAGAAGAAACAGGCCGAAATGGATCGGCAGCGGGAACTCTTCGTCGCCGGCGCCGCCGAGCGTGAGATCTCCTCCGAGGACGCCAATCGCATCTTCGACTTGATGGCCCATTTCGCCGGCTACGGCTTCAACAAGTCCCATTCGGCAGCCTATGCGCTCGTGGCCTACCGCACGGCCTATCTCAAGGCGCACTTCCGAGTGCACTTCATGGCCGCGTTGCTGACATCCGAGAAGGATCACACCGACAAGCTCGTGCAGTACGTCAACGACTGCCGCGACATGGGCCTCGAGATTCTCGGTCCCTCGGTCAACACCTCCGGTCGCTACTTCGAGGTCGAGGGTGAGGCGATCCGCTTCGGTCTGGCGGCGGTCAAGGGCGTTGGCGAAGGCGCGGTCGATGCCATCCTCGCCGCGCGCGAGAAGGTCGGTCGTTTCACCGATCTCGATCAGTTCTGTACGGAGGTCGATCGTCGGGCGCTGAACCGCAAGGTTCTCGAAGCGCTGGTCAAGGCTGGAGCCTTCGACGAGTTCGGCCAGCGAGCGCGTGTCTTCGCCGCCATCGATGGTGCGCTCGAGCGAGGGGCGCGGGTCGCCGAGGACCGTGCCCGAGGGCAGGCAGCCCTGTTCGGCGGCGACACGGATGCCGCGCCCCAGGCCCCGCCGCTTCCCGAGGTCGAGGCATGGGCCGATCGACAGCGGCTGGCAGGAGAAAAGGAGGCGCTCGGCTTCTTCCTCTCCGGTCATCCTCTCGATGCGCACCGCGAGCGGATGCGCGAGGTGACGACCCACGACGTCCGCAATCTCAGTGAGGGACCGGTGCGGATTGGCGGTCTGATCACCTCGCTTCGCCGCCGGCGAACCCGCGCCGGCGAGTGGATGGCGGTCTTCGTACTCGAGGACACCACGGGTCACGTGGAATGCGTGGTCTTTCCCAAGCTCTACAAGGAGATCGGCGAGCGACTGGAAGAGGAAGTGGCCGTGGTGGTCCGTGGACGTTTCGATGCCGCCGACGGCGACAGCCGGGTCTTCGTCGAAAACCTGGTGCCTCTCGATCAGGCCAGGGCCGTGCGTATCGAGGGCCTGACCGTACGCATCGACCCGGAGCGGGCCGACCCGACCTTGCTCGAGAAGCTGGCCTTCACGCTCGCCGCGCGCCCCGGTCCGGCTCCGGTCTACTTCGAAGTGCTCCGTCCCGGTGAGTACAAGGTGATTCTGGAGGTCGATGAGCAGCGCCGCGTAGCTGCCGGGCGCGAACTGCTCGCCGAGCTGGCGGAGGTGCTCGGACCGTCGGCCGTGCGCATGGGTTCGCCGACATCGAGCGGGTCCTGAGCCGAGGCGATTGCTGCCCGCCCGGCGGGCGGGTAAGCTGGCACGCTTCGATCGTGGAGCTTTTGCGTCCTGCCTGAAGAGAAGGGGAGGGGGACCGGCTCCGAGGCCCACCCTATGTGGAGGACATGCAAGGTATGGATCGTCAACTTTTCACTTCGGAATCGGTGACCGAGGGCCATCCCGACAAGGTCGCCGACCAGATCTCCGATGCGGTGCTCGACCGCGCCCTCGAGAATGACCCCTCCTCGCGGGTGGCCTGCGAGACCCTGGTGACCACCGGTCTGTGCCTGATCGCCGGGGAGATCACCACCGACAAGCTGATCGATTTTCAGAAAGTGGCCCGCAAGACCATCGAACGCATCGGCTACACCGAGCCAGAATATGCCTTCGACGCCGCGTCTTGCGCGGTGCTGGTGAGCATCGACGAGCAGTCGGGCGACATCGCCATGGGCGTCGATCGCGATGGCGCCGGTGATCAGGGCATGATGTTCGGTTACGCCTGCCGCGAGACCGAAGAGCTGATGCCGTTGCCGATCACCCTGGCCCATCAGCTCTGCCGGCGTCTTGCCGACGCGCGACGAGAAGGTGCGCTGAGCTTCCTGCGCCCCGACGGCAAGGCCCAGGTGACCGTGGAATACGAGGGCGACCGGCCAGTGGCAGTACCGACCGTCGTGGTCAGCACCCAGCACGATCCCGCGGTCAGCACCGAAGATCTCAAGCAGGGTGTGATCGAGGAGGTGATCCGCAAGGTGATCCCGGCCGAGTTACTCGCTGCGGGATCGACCTTTCATGTCAACCCAACCGGACGTTTCGTCATCGGGGGCCCCCATGGTGACGCAGGACTGACCGGACGCAAGATCATCGTCGATACCTACGGCGGGATGGGCCATCACGGCGGTGGCGCTTTTTCGGGCAAGGATCCGACCAAGGTCGATCGCTCGGCGTCCTACATGGCTCGCTGCGTGGCGAAGAACCTGGTCGCCGCCGGGCTGGCCGATCGCGCCGAGGTGCAACTGGCCTACGCCATCGGCGTGGCGGATCCGGTCTCCGTGCGAGTCAACAGCTTCGGCACCGGCAAGCTTCCCGAAGCCGCGCTCGTCAAGATCGTCCGAGAGGTGTTCCCGCTGACCCCCAAGGGCATCATCGAGTATCTCGACCTGCGCAGGCCGATCTACGAACCCAGCGCGGCCTACGGACACTTCGGTCGGGCCGAGTTTTCCTGGGAGCAGACTCGCGAGATCGAGACCCTCAAGTCC
>JALTMS010000663.1 GCA_027001345.1 Acidobacteriota bacterium
GGATGCCACCGCCATTTCGCTGTGCATGGACAATGACCTTCCGATCGTGGTCTTCAATCTGCTCGAGGAAGGGAATATCCTTTCCCTGCTCGAGGGCCGACGCATCGGGTCGGTCGTCACGAGCTAGGACAGTGCGCGGCTCGCTGGGGTCGCGCTCGAGGAGCTGCTGCCATGTTGGATGATGTCATCAAGCGAGCCCGCGAGAGGATGGAGCAGACGGTCGATTCGGTGCGCCGCGACCTGGCTTCCCTGCGGACGGGGCGGGCCAGCCTGGCGATCCTCGATGGGGTGATGGTGGACTACTACGGTCAGTCCACGCCCCTGAACCAGACCTGCAAGCTGGCGATTCCCGATCCGGGTCTGATCGTCGCCCAGCCTTTCGATCCTTCGATTCTCGGCGATGTGGAGCGCGCGATCCTGGCGGCTGACCTGGGGCTCAATCCGAGCAACGACGGCAAGGTCGTGCGGATCCCCATTCCGCCGCTGACCGAAGAGCGCCGCAAGCAGCTGGTCAAGCGGGTCGGGCAGATCGCCGAGGAGGGGCGCACCGCGGTGCGTCACATCCGGCGTGACGCCAACGACGAGATTCGCACGCTCGAGAAGGACGACGATTCGGCGGTTTCCGAGGACGATGCTCGGCGCTCGCTCGATCGGGTGCAGAAGCTGACCGACGAGTTCGTGGCCAAGGTCGATGAGCTGGCCAAGGCCAAGGAAAAGGAGTTGATGGAGTTCTGATGGCCGCAGACGTCGCGGTGATCCTGCTCGGGGCCGGCAGCGGCACTCGGCTGGGCTCCGGGCAGACCAAGGCCCTGGTCACCGTCGGTGGTCGTCCCCTGGTGGCCTGGTCGGCGGCTCTCTTCTCTTCCCTCGACGATGTTCGCCGGCTGGTGCTGGTGCTGCCTTCCGATCCCGGGCAGGCCCGGGCCACCGAGGAGGCCTGCGGCTCCCTGCCGGTGGAGGTGGTCGGCGTGGAGGGAGGCGCCCGGCGCCGGGACTCGGTACTGCGCGGACTGGCCGAGACCCAGGGGGCCGAGTGGGTGCTGGTGCACGACCTGGCCCGTCCTTTCGTCACGCGGGAACTGGCCTTGCGGGTGCTGGCGGCGGCGAGGGATTGCGGTGCGGCAGTGCCGGGGTTGCCGGTGGGCGACACGCTGGTGCTCGCCGAGGCCGAACAGGTGGGGCAGGTGCTGGCCCGTGACGCGGTGCGGGCGGTGCAGACCCCCCAGGGCTTTGCCCGCAGCCTGCTGCTCGAGGCGCACCGGGCCGCTGCCCCGGAGTGGGATGCTCCGGACGACGGCTCGATGGTCCGCCGCCTCGGCCGGAAGGTCGCTCTCGTCGCGGGGGAGGCGGAGAACTTCAAGATCACCTGGCCTGCTGATCTGGGCCGGGCCCGGGCCTTCGCCGGCGCCTCGACCGACGGTGAGGGAACCGCGGAGGAGATGGAGATGCAGGTACCCAGGGTCGGCTTCGGGTGGGATGTCCACCCACTCGAGCAAGGCAGACCCTTTCGCCTCGTCGGTGTCGAAGTGACCGCGGAGTTCGGCCCAGCGGGGCACTCCGACGGTGATCCCCTGTCCCACGCGGTGGCCGATGCCCTGCTCGGCGCGGCCGGTGCGGGAGACATCGGGATGCTCTTCCCCGACAACGATCCCCGTTATCGCGACATGCCCGGCTCGGATTTGCTGCGGGAGACCGTCGAGCACCTTCGCGGGAGAGGCTGGCGCCCGACCGGCGTCGACGCGGTGGTGATCGTCGATCAGCCCCAGCTCGCACCCCACCGGGAGGCGATTCGCGCCCGACTGGCCGAGATCCTCGGGCTGCATCCGGGGGCCGTTTCGGTCAAGGGCAAGCGCACCGAGGGGCTCGGCGGACTGGCATCCGGAGCGGGCGTCGGCTGCCAGGCGGTGGCCACCCTGGTCAGTGGCTGATGCCCGGTCGTCCACCGGGCCGTGGCCGACAGCTCGAGCCGCGGGAGGGGGTGGCCCTCGGTTTCCACGCGGTGCGGGGTGCTCTGCTGCGCACTCCCAAGAAGGTCGAGAAGGTGCTGCTCGCTCGGGGCCAGCGCGACGAGCGGACCCGGCAGATCGTCGCCCTGGCCCGCAAGGCCGGCGTACCCCACGGACAGGTGCCTCGGGAGGCGATCGAACGCCTTGCCGGTGGCGTACGCCACCAGGGTATTGCTGCTCGTCTGGCGGAGACCGAGCTGCTGACCGCCGCGGAGCTGGTCGAGACCCTACCCGAACGCCCCCTGCTGGTGGCCATCGACTCGGTTTCCGACCCTCGCAACCTGGGGGCGATCATTCGCACCGCGGCGGCGGTGAGAGCCGACGGACTGTTCCTGCCCGGGCATCGGTCGGCTGGACTTTCGCCGGCCGTGCGCCGTACGGCGGAGGGTGGGGTCGATCTACTGCCGGTGGCCCGGGCAGGAAC
>JALTMS010000664.1 GCA_027001345.1 Acidobacteriota bacterium
CCTCCAGCCCCGGCACGTCCGGTTTCGGATCGGCCGGGTCGAGCTGGCGGGAGGTCATGTTTCCGAAGGGATCATAACTGAAGGTCAGGGTGTGGAGCACGCCGTCGGGGTCTCCCGCCTGGGGCCGCACCTTCGCCTCGTGGAGGCTGCCCGAGGGGAAGTAGCTGTACTCCTGGTCGCCGATCCCGACGATGTTTCCAGCTCCGTCGAAGCGGCGTTGTAGGAGAGCACCTGCACCTGCCCCTCCTCCGGCGTCTCGTAGAACTGGAGTCTTCCCGCGGCGTCGTAGTCGAAGGTGCGGGTCTGCACCACCGCGGGGCTCAGATTGTCGTCGAGCCACTTCTGATAAGGGTCGGCGCCGAGATCGTCGACGATCTTCGCTTCTCTCAGATTGCCCCTCAGGCCGTATTCGTAGATCGCGTCCGCCACCTGACCGAACACCACGGCGAGCCGGTCCGCGCCCGCATCGACGCACCGGCGACCCTGGAGCAGAAGCAGCGCCAGAAGAGCCTCTCGCTGTCAGCGGACAGGCTATCAAGGATCCTGGAGGACAGGAACTCTCGGGCTCTCCTCCATTCTTGGCTCGCCTTGACGATGTGTGGGTACTGCCCCCGGAGAAAGCGTTACCGGGTACAGCGCGCCGCGAGTCCGGCGGGAGGTGGAGGGGGCTCGACTCTGGATCCAGCGGGGCTTTGGGGCCGGTTTTCGTGGGCCAGTCCACCGCTGTGGACTGAAAACAGACAAGACACACCGTCCGCCACGAGGCGCCAGTCCACAGCTGTGGACTCGCCGTCTCCTTCCAAGGAATCTGCCTTCTGGCCCCGCTGTCTCCGTCGCGCCGCCACCCTCACCCCAGCGCGGGGGGCGACGCCGCGGAGGCAGCGGGGCGGCATCTGCTGGATCCGGAGCCGAGCCCCCTCGATCTCTCGCCACGCGCTCGTTTCGACACCCTCCAGTCCGCACCGATCAACCGCCAAGGCGTTGCCCATCACCTACGTGGACGCCATGGGCCTGACGGCCGCACCCACAAATATGTGAGGAGAACTCCATTTCTTGTAGGTTCCGGGAGTGGTGGATCGGTGCTGATGCCACCGCAACAGAGCATCAGCATGGAGATCAAGGCCTCGGCGCTGTGAATGCCGAAGCTTCGGTGATCATGGGCTTTCTCCCGCCCCCCGGCCCTGGGCACGAGACACCGGGGAGACCTTGCTCGCCCATTGTCCTGCGAACAGGAGCAGCGCGGGGAGCAGGATCAGGTCCGCGAGCAGGGCGAGGAGAATCGTGGCTACGGCCAGGGCTCCGAACTCCCGCGTGGTGATCAGTGTGCCGAACGCGAGGGGCACCGCAAAACCCGCCGAAAGGACGAGCGAAGTGAAGACGATCGGCGCGCCGGCGGTGGTCATCGCCTCGGCGATGGCAACCGCGACAGACAACTCGGCCCGCCGCGCGCGGACGAAGCGCACGAGAAAATGCAAGGTATCGTCCACCACCAGACCCAGCATCACCGAAGCGATCATCGCCGTGGCCACCGATACGGGCCGACCCAGCGCAGCCAGCGCGCCGTAGACCACGATTCCCGGCACCAGGTTGGGAATCGTACCGACCAGGGCCAGCAGCGGGCGGCGCGAGGCCCACAGCGTGGCGAGCAGCAGAACCAACACCGTCAGCAGGCTGGCCAGGAGTTGGTCGTGGACCAGGCGCTGGGAGTCGCGGGCCACGCGCACCACCGTCCCCACCGCCCGACTGCCGGGAGAACCGACAGCCGCCGCAGCCCCATCGACAGCATCGAAGAGTTCTCGCCGCCGGGCCGTGCTGGCCGGGGCGATGACGGCTGTCAGCAGTGTCTCGCCACTCGCTGCCTGCTGTTCGTCGACCACATCGACGACCTGGGGCTGATCGATCAGCACCTTCCTCAAGGCAGCGACCCGCTCGTGATCTTTCGCCGGCACCAGCAGACCAAAGACCTCGACGCCGCCGAGTTGATCGGTCAGCCGCCGGAAATCCTGGCGAAACGCGCTCGAGGCGGGAAGCACGGCAACCGGATCCGTATCGACTTGCAACCGAGTCCACTGCGTGGCGGCCGTCACCGAGAGCAGAGCAAAGACCAGCAACACGCCTCGTCGATGGGCGCTCAGCCACTTCGCCGGGGCCGTCCAGCGATACGGCGACCCTTCGCTCCGGCCGCTTCCCACTGACGCGGGAAGTACGATCAGCCAGGCGGAGCCCGCCAGCACGGTCAGCACGGCGGCCAGGGCCACACCTGCAGCCGCCAGGATGCCGAAGCGGCGCACGGCTGGAATCGAGTGCACGCCGAGGGCCAGGAAACCGGCGATGGTGGTCACCACCGTCAGCAGGGCGGGAAAGGCGATCTCGTGCCACGCCTCCCGTAGGGCGAGCCAGACCTGCGCGCCCTGCCGACAACGGCGGCGGAAGGCTTCGACCAGGTGAACCGATCCGGCCACGCCCACTGTGAGCAGTACGGGTTGCAACAGGCTCGAGACCGGGTCCAGTCGATAACCCAGCAGGACATAGAGACCACCGATCCAGGCGATCGCCGCCAGCGGAGGCGTCAGCACGGCGAGCACCGGACCCGCCCGCCGGTAGCGCTGACCGACCATCAACAGCAGAACCGCCAGCACCCACGGCAGCATGCGCCGACTCTCCCGCCGAACGCCTTCGGCGATGGCGATCTCCGCGATGGGCTGCCCCGTGACCAGTAGCCGGGAAGCGCGAGCATCCTCACTGACTCGCGCGAGAACGCGGCGCGCCGGTTCGGCATAGCCGCCACCGGAGCGATCTCCGCGCAACAGCACCGCCAGCACGGGCCACGTGGTGCGATCCGAGGGGAGATCGATCACGTCTTCGACTCCGTCGATCGCCATCAGATCGTCGGCCAGTGATTCGACAGCCTCCTGTCCAGCGAGCGACGGGTCAGTGGCGGCTATCAAAACGAGGTGGTCCTCGCCGAACAGCGCCACCCGTCGCAGGTAGTCCCGAGCCTCGGGCGTGCCGACGGACTTCATCGCACCGTTGGCCGGATCGATGCTGACGCCCGCACCGATCCAGGCGAGCCAGGCAGTGGGCAGAGCAAGTAGAACCAGCAGCAGCGCGGCGGCCGCTCGAATCGGCCGCGGGACTCCACTTGCTGCTGAGACCAGCGCTTGCATCCTCCTCCTGCTTGCGCGCGGCGCGGGGGGCCGGGCACCGGACAGAGTACTCGCTCGGCCCCGCCCGCAGCTAGCGAGGGCTTCGGTGGAGGTGTAGGGTCGCCGAAGAGTTCGAATCGAGTTTCGCAGCGTGGCGCGGGCGCGAGCCAGACGATCATCGGTCTTTCTCGGGAGGTTGCCATGTCATCATCGCTCAACTGCCGGGTGCCCTTCATCGTCGTCATCGTGGCGGCAATCGCAGCGCTGACTCCAGCCGAGGCAAAAACCCGGGACTTCACCGTACTTTCCGGCTCCTCCGAAGTCGGCTTCGAGGGCAGCAGCACGCTGCACGATTTTGTCGGCCGCAGCGATCAGGTCAGTGGAAGCGTGCGCTTCGACCCGCAGCAGCCCGCCTCGGGGGCCACGGGACACATCGAGGTACGGGCGGCATCTCTCGACACCGACAACCGCGGTCGAAACAAGCAGATGTACAAGCGGCTCGAAACCGACCGCTTCCCTCTGATCACCTTCGACCTCGAGGCCTTCGAACTCTCCGCCCGAGGCGACGGTGGCTCGTTGTCCGGAGTCGCCCGAGGCGTCATCAGCATCCACGGCATCGGCCGTCCGCTGGCGATGGACGTCACCCTCCTGCCCCTGGCCGGTGACGGCTGGAAGGTCGAGGGTCGCAGCGAAGTCGAAATGCCAGCTTTTTCGATCGAACCACCGCGTGTGCTGGGTCTGATCAAGGTCGCGCCGAAAGTCACGATTTTCGTCGCCCTGCGCCTGGAGCCTCGCCGATGAAGGCGACCGGAGCCCGAGTGGCCGCCGTGGCCACCGCCTTTCCGCCCCACGTTCACACGCAACAAGAGATCCTCGATGAGATGCGCCGCACCTGGAAGCCGCCGGAAGGCGTGCTCCGGCGGCTGGAAGCCTTCGTCGAGAGCACGCGGGTCGAGCGGCGCCATCTTTCGGTCCCTCTCGAGCGCTACGGCGCAATCGAGACCTTCGGCCAGGCCAACGACCTGTGGATCCGAACGGCCACCGAACTCGGCGAACGGGCCATTCGCGGGGCGCTCGATGAAGCCGGCCTGGAGCCGACCGACGTCGATGCCTTCTACTTCGTCTCGGTGACCGGGATCTCCTCACCGAGCGTCGATGCTCTGCTGGCCAATCGCCTCGGCCTGGCGACGCGGGTCAAGCGCACGCCGATTTTCGGTCTCGGCTGCGTGGCCGGAGCCAGCGGCCTGGCACGGGCAGCGGACTACCTGAAGGCCTATCCCGACCAGGTGGTCGTTCTGCTGTCGGTGGAACTCTGCTCGCTGACCTTCCAGCGCAACGACCTGTCGGTCAAGAATCTGGTCGCCTCCTGCCTGTTTGCCGATGGCGCCGCGGCGGTGGTGCTGGTCGGCGCCGACCATCCCGTCCGAGGCACGGGGCCGGAACTGCTCGACAACCGCTCGTTCTTCTATCCCTCCACCGAGGATGTGATGGGATGGAGGATCTCGGAGCGGGGATTCGAGATCGTGCTCTCCGCCACGGTGCCGGAGGTGGTGGGCTCCAATATCCGGGGCAATGTCGATGCCCTGCTGGCCGATCACGGTCTCGAACGCGAGGCCGTCGGATCGTGGGTCTGCCATCCCGGCGGACCGAAGATCCTCGTCGCTCTCCAGCACGCCCTCGATCTCGACGACAGGCACCTGGCCGCCACCTGGCATTGCCTGAAGGAGAAGGGCAACCTGTCCAGCGCATCCCTGCTGCTCGTTCTCGAGCACACCATGCGCCACGCCCGTCCCGCCGAAGGCACGGTCGGGGTGCTTGCAGCGATGGGCCCGGGATTCTGTTCGGAACTCCTGCTCGCTCGCTGGTAGGATCAGGGCGGAGCGACTTCCCGGAGGATGACGACGACCATGCCCAGTACGGATGCGATCTGGATGACGGTGGGATTTGCCGGTCAGGCGATGTTTTCGATGCGCTTCCTCGTGCAGTGGCTGGCTTCGGAAAAACAGAAGCGCAGCGTGGTTCCGCGAGCCTTCTGGTACTTCAGCGTCGCCGGCGGTGTGATTCTGCTCAGCTACGCGATCCATCGCCTCGATCCGGTGTTCATCCTCGGCCAGGGCATGGGCCTGTTCATCTACGGCAGGAATCTCTGGCTGATCCACCGTTCCAGCGCCGTGCCGGGCTGACCCGAAGATTCGCGAGCCCTTCGGCCGCGAACGCGCAACTGGAGCGGCTCGGGCGAGAGGTGGCCTGGAGGACGGACGGGGAGTACCCTGAGCAGCCCATGAATCGAACTGTCGACCTGTCGATCGTCATTCCCGTCTACAACGAGGAAGAGAACGTCCCTCTCCTGCTGGAGGAGATCCGCGCAGCCCTCGAATCGCGCGGGGAATCCTACGAGGTGATCTGCGTCGATGACGCGAGCACCGACGGCTCGCTGGCCGCCCTGCGAAGCGGCGCGGCAAAAGACGAGCGGGTACGCATCGTCCGCATGACCCGCAACAGCGGCCAGTCGGCCGCCCTGGCAGCCGGCTTTCTGCGCGCTCGGGGAAGGCTGACCGTGACCCTCGACGCCGATTTGCAGAATGACCCTGCCGACATTCCGCGCCTGCTCGATGCTCTCGGAGACAACGACGTGATCTCCGGCATCCGGTCGAATCGGCGGGACGACTGGCTGCGCCGGGTCTCCTCGCGGGTAGCCAACCGCGTTCGCAGCACGCTGCTGCAAGACTCGGTCAGCGATGTCGGCTGCTCACTGAAGGTCTACCGCACCGAGCTGCTGCGCTGGGTGCCGGCGTTCAATGGCATGCATCGTTTCTTGCCCGCCCTGGTGCAGATGTACGGCGCTCGAGTGGTGGAAATGCCGGTCAACCACCGCCCCCGGATCCACGGCCAGGCCAAGTACGGTCTGCACAATCGCCTCTGGCGAGGTATCGCCGACCTCTTCGGCGTGCTCTGGCTGCGGCGCCGCCACGTGGATTTGCGGGTCGCTGTGGACGATACGTCGGACGCCCCATAGAACCCACGAATCCTCCGGGTCAGAACAAGAGCGGAACGAGCAGCAGGGTGACAGCGGTGATCACCACCAGCGCCACCAGATCGGCGACCACGCCGCCCCAGAGCATCTGCGGAATCCTGACGTAGCCGGTACCGAAGACGATGGCGTTGGGGGGCGTTCCGGCGGGCATCATGAAGGCCATCGACGCCGCCAGGGCGGCGGGCACCATCAGCAGCGGCGGCGCCAGGCCGAGGCTGGCCGCGGCAGCAGCCAGCAGCGGCAGCACCATCGCCGTCGAAGCGGTGTTCGAGGCGAACTCGGTGAGAATCACCACCACCACGCCGATCGCCAGCAGGAATACCGGCAGAGGCATCTCCGCCAATGTCACCGCCACCTCCGACAGGAGCCGAGCCAGACCGGTGTCGACGAAACCCCGGGCCAGCGCCAGTCCTCCGCCGAAAAGCAGCAGCACATTCCAGGGCACCTCCCGCCAGGCATCCCGCTCGAGGAGGCGGCCGCCGTCGCCGGAAGGTGTGAGAAACAGAGCCAGCGCGCCGGCGACACCCACCGTAGCGTCCTTGAGCATCCCCTCCGCGGCGACCCATGGCTGCCACAGCTCGCGAGTGACCCAGGCCACGGCGGTCAGGATGACGATCGCCGCCGTGCGGCGCGCTCCCGGGGTCCAGGGCCCCAGGCGCCGTAGCTCTTCGCGCACCAGCCGCCGACCTCCGGGCAGGCGGTCGATTTCCGGCGGGTAGGCCACCCGCACCAGCCACCACCAGACCAGGGGGAGGGTCAACAGCACCACGGGAATGCCGATCAGCATCCACTGGCCGAAGCCCACGTGTACACCCGCCAGATCCTCGAGCATCGCCGCAAGCAGAACGTTCGGTGGCGTACCCACCAGGGTGCCGACGCCGCCGATGGAAGCTGCGTAGGCGATGCCCAACATCACCGCCACGCCGAATCGGAAGCGCCCGGGAGCCACGTCCACCCCTTCGAGCCCGCCTGCCGCCGCCGCAGCGTGTTCGGTCAGAGCCAACCCCACCGGCATCATCATCGCCGCCGTCGCCGAGTTGCTGACCCACATCGAGAGCAGCGCGGTGGCTGCCATCAGCCCGAAGATGATCACCCGGGTGCGATCTCCCATCACCGCCACGATGCCCAGGGCCAGGCGTCGATCGAGCCCCCAGCGGCCCAGGGCGAGCGCGAGCAGAAAACCGGCGAGAAAGAGCAGGATCAGGTGATGGCCGTACTCCCGACTGACCTTCGCGACGGGCATGATGTCGAGCAGCGGAAAGGCCACCACCGGCACCAGCCCGGTGGCCGCCAGGGGCAGTGCTTCGCTGACCCACCAGCAGGCCATCAGTACCGCCACCGCCGCCATCCGCCAGGCGGCAGCCTGCTCCCCAGCGCCGCGAGCCAGGGTCAGCAGCGCCACCGCTCCCAGCACACCGCACCACAACCCCACCCGGCGCGCCGCAGCGGAGCCGGGCTTTCGGACGAAGCGGGTGACCATCGACAAACTCCCGAAAAGCGAGTCCACGGCATGATATCAGCCCAGGTGCACGAACCTGGATTGGCTGCGCCCTTCGGCTGCACACCCTCGCTACGACGCTTCACGAATCCCCTGGAATCATCCGATCCGACAGGAATCGAGATTGCCACCGCGTTCGTGAGCTTGCCCCTAAGTTTCTTGGTTGTCGGCGTTTGGAACAGCCAGGGGCCGAGAGCGCTCATCAACGGCCGCTCCCGCTAACTCGGCGCGCTGCAGTTTTCAGACGCGCGAAGGAGCAACCGAAAGACAATACCGTTGATCGCACGGATCGAGGGACATAGGTTTCCTCTCGCCATGGTCGATGATGAGAAGGGGAGTCCGGTCAGGAGGGCTCGCTCCCCCTCCCTCACCGCAGACGATCCCACCGCCCCGAAGGGAGAGACAAATGCTTGCCGGTCTCAATCGCCACTTTCCGCGCACCGCTCTCGCCGTACTCGCACTGATCCCGTCCTTCTCCCCTGCCCAGGATCTTCACCTCGATGCAGTGGACCCCGCTACGGGCAGTCCCACAGCGGCCACCCCGGTCACGCTTTCCGGCGCCCATTTCGCCGAGGATCTCCGGGCCGCTCTCGTCGATGGTGGTATCGTCGATCTGGGTCTCGAGCCGAGCGTCTCGCAACTCGATCATGACGGATCCCTTTTTTTCGGCGCCGACGCGCAGGATCTCGTCCTGATGCGCCTGGGCGCCGAAGGTCGCCTGGTAGAGACCGGACGGCTCACTTTGGGCGGTGAGATCACGGCTCTCGATCTCGACGGCGACCTGGCGGTGGCCGCCGTTTTCGACTGGGAACAATGGCGCACGTGGCTGGCCATCATCGACGTGTCGGATCCCGGGCAACCGGCGGCTCTGGGCAGCCTGGACCTCTCGTCGAACGCCTATCTCATCACTCTGGCAGTCGAAGGAACGACGGCAGTCTGGTCGGAGTTCAACGGCTACCATTTCGTGGACCTGATGGAACCGGCTCATCCCATCGAGCGCAGCGTGGTGAGCACACGCCCCGGTTTCACCGACTTCGCCATGGCCGGTGGGTTTCTCTACGGCGGAGAGATCTCGACCGGCTTGCTCGTGATCGACTACCACGATCTCGACGTCCCCGAGATCGTCTATTCCAGCCGCGAGTACAGACCGTGGCGCAAGATGCAGGTGAGCGGTGAACGGCTCTACTTCTACTCCTATCCGCAGGGCCTGATGATCGTCGACGTCACCGATCCGGCCAGTCCGGTGACCGTGGGCCACTTCGCCGCGTCCGTCGCACGTTTCGATGTTCAGGGTGAGCGCCTCGTCGCCCAGTTCGGCCTGCGCACGGCCATGTTGGATGTCAGCGATCCGGCCAACCTGGTGGAAATCGACGCCGTCGGTACGGCGACCGACCGACCGGACACGCTCCTGTTGCAAGGACCATGGATCGTCGAGGGACTCTATTCGATTCGTCATCGCTTCGATGCCCACCGGACCTCCCGTCCGGCCCCGCTGTTTCACTTCCAGGATCGCTCCACTTCACGCGAAGCGATGACCGTCAGTGACGAATGGCTCTACATCGGGCGGAAAGACGGGCTGGAGGTGTGGAAACTCGAGGGCGGAGAGGATCCGCAGCGAGTCGGCACGATCGAAACCGGTGATGCCTACTCCGACCTGCTGGTCCACGGGGACTACCTCTACGCGCTTTCGTGGTCGAGCCCTGGACTGACGATCTTCGATCTGACGATACCGGAATCTCCCACCGTCGCGGCGCGCGTCGGAGGACTGACGGGCACGCGCCTCGAGGCCCGCGATCAGTGGCTCTACGTCGTCCAGAGCAGGGCGCTGCTGATCGTCGATGCAAGCGATCCCTTGCAACCCGCCGAAGTCGGGCGGATTCC
>JALTMS010000665.1 GCA_027001345.1 Acidobacteriota bacterium
CATCTGGGAGCAGGCGCTGCGGCGCGCAGGTCTCGATCCGGTGGCTCTCGTTCCGGGAGGGGCCGTCAATTGACTCCGTCGGCCCTCGGCGCGTGAACGATTTCGGTTAAATACGAACATTTCCGGAGATCTGGTTCTCCCGGGATCCGAAAAAACGCGGAAAGAATCCCTCTGAAGCCAAATATTCATTGCGAGAGGAGAGGGCAGGTCCGTATCTTCCGGGCCACCAAGCCTTCGCTCGATCTTGGGAGGATATGAGACTCGTGTGGGTCGACCGAGGGAAGGCCGTGCTCGTCGCGTTGGTGGTGGTCCTGACAGGACTCATCGGAGGGGTTCCTGTCTCGAGCAGCGGCAACATCGAGCCCGAACTTTCCCAGCGATTGAACCAGGCGGCACCGGACGAAATGGTGCCCATCGTGATCCGGCTCAGCCTCCCCTCCGGAGGCCAGGGGCTCAGGGGTAGCGCGCGCCTCGACTGGCAGCGGCAGCAGGCCGCGGCGGTCGGCGGGGAAGTGCTGCGTTTTCTGCGCTTCTACCAGGCGGCGGGCAAGACCCTCAGGCCGCGTCTGCTGTGGATCAACCGATCGATCTCCGTTCGCGTGACTCCCGACGTCGCCTGGGCCGTCACTCAGATCGAGGGGGTTTCCGAGGTCCTGCTCGACCGCGAGATCCTCCCGTCCTGGAGGGACGGGGACCAGTCCGGGCCCAATCCCAACGCTTCGGTGACCGAGACTCTGCGGCGGATGAACGTCGATCAGGTCTGGCAGGAGGGCTACACGGGCAAGGGCGTGGTGCTGGCCCTGATCGATACGGGTGTCGATCGCAGCCATCCGGATCTGGCGGACCATCTGTGGGTCAACCCGGGGGAGATCCCTGGCGACGGTATCGACAACGACAACAACGGCTACGTCGACGATGTCAACGGTTGGGACTTCCTGGACGATGATCCCGATCCCGATGACGACGATGGTCACGGCACCAACATGGCTGGCATTGCTGTCGGCGACGGTACCGAGGGCACTCAGACCGGTGCTGCTCCCGATGCCGAGCTGATGGTCCTCCGGCGCGGGGACACTCAGTCCTCCTTCTGGGAGGCGATGCAGTATGCCATCGACAACGGTGCCCAGATCGTGCTCTCGGGAATCAGCATCAAGTGGAAGGCCAAGCCTCGCCCGGACTACGGCTCGTGGCGTGAGGCGACCGACAGCGAGCTGGCGGCGGGAATCCTGCACGTCAACTCCATCGGAAACTACGGCAACCAGCAGGGCAAGAACCCGGTGCCTTACAACGTCGGAGCGCCGGCCAATTCTCCTCCGCCTCAGCTACACGATGGGCAGGATCCGCTCGGTGGGCTCAGCTCGGTGATCGGCGTGGCCAACATGGTTCTGGCCACCGATCTGATCTCGAGCCAGTCCGCGCGCGGGCCGTCCGAGTGGGTGGATATTCGGCAGGAGGTCGATCCCTCTTATCCCTACGACATGCCACCGGAATACCGGGACTATCCCTACGATCCCGGCGTCAGCCAGGGACTGCTCAAACCGGATGTCTCCGCCTATGGTGACGGCTCGATTTCGACCAAGGAAGGGGGGAGCTACGAATCCTTTGGCGGGACGAGCGCCGCTGCGGCGCACATCGGTGGGATCGCGGCACTTCTGGTGGAGGCCAAACCGACTGCGCCCCCGGCCGAGTTGACTGACGCACTGTTCAAGTCCGCTGTGGACCAGGGGCCCCCGGGCTTCGACTTGCAGTACGGCGAAGGTCTGGTCGATGCCTTCGAGGCGCTGGATATTCTGATCAACCCCTGCAAGTTCAGTGGCGGCGACGCCGATCATGATCAGATCTGCCAGGATTTCGACAACTGTCCCAACGACCCCAACACCGATCAGCTCGATACGGATGGCGATGGGTCGGGCGACGTTTGCGATGCCGACGACGACGGCGATGGTGTCGACGACGTGGTGGACAACTGCCCGCTGACCGTCAACGCGGATCAGGCTGACGGTGACAACGACGGTCTGGGCGACGTGTGCGATACCTGTCCCGCCGATCCGGACAACGACATCGATACCGACGGCGTCTGCGGCGACGTGGACAACTGCCCGGGTACGGCCAACGCCGACCAGGCCGACGGCGACAACGACGGCGTGGGCGACGTGTGCGATACCTGTCCGGCGGACCCGGACAACGACATCGATACGGATGGCGTCTGCGGTGACGTGGACAACTGTCCGAGCACGGCGAACGCGGACCAGGCTGACGGCGACAACGACGGGCTGGGCGATGTGTGCGACACCTGTCCGGCGGACCCGGACAACGACATCGACACGGACGGCGTCTGCGGCGACGTGGACAACTGCCCGAGCACGGCGAACGCCGATCAGGCTGACGGTGACAACGACGGGCTGGGCGACGTGTGCGAT
>JALTMS010000666.1 GCA_027001345.1 Acidobacteriota bacterium
CCGAATGACGCCCGCCGGCAAGAACTCTGCTTTCGCGGAACTCGGAGTGCCCGATGTCGAGACCGTAGACCTCCCATGATCCGGCGGGGGCTCCTGCCGGGCTCGCCGTGCCGGCGGCGGGAGCCCAGGGGACCAGCAGCAGAGCGGCGAGCAGGGCGCCCGCCCCGAGCAGGACTCTCGGCCGCCGGGTGCCGCCGGCCAGCCAGACGCTCAGGGCCACTCCGGCGTAGAGCAGCAGGGTCAGGCCCAGCACCCGGTCGAAGCCCCAGCGCATGCCGACGATGATCGCCAGAGGAACTCCCGCCGCACTGGCCGCGGCGTTGGCGACGAAGAGCAGAGCCACCGCGGAAGCCGACAGGCGGTGCGCCGCCAGCCGCATCAGGTAGGGGAAGGGCACCCCGAGAACCACGCCGAGAGGCGCGATCAGGGCGACGGTCAGGGTCACCCGGCCCCATCCGGGCAAGTTCGAGCAGGCCTCGAGCAGCGAGGGCACCGACTCGATGGCCAGGCCCAGCGCGACCAGCAACCCGACCAGCGCCAGGATCAGACCCCGCTGACCGAGGGCGGCGCTGAGCAGACTCCCCAGGCCGGAGAAGAACAGCAGCGCGCCGAGCACCGTCGCGAAGGTCAAGGTGGGTGAGCCGAGAAAGATCTCGAAGCGCTGGATCAGTACCGTTTCGATCATCAGGTAGCCCAGCCCCGTCAGCGCCACCAGGGCCAGCAGGCCGCCGAGCGCGAGCCGTTCCGGTGCGCGGCGGCGCAGCAGCAGCACGCCACCGGCCACCAGCAGCGCCAGGGCCAGCGTGGTGCCGTAGTGCCGGCGCGCCGTGGCATGGGTGCTGTCCACATCGAAGAGGAAGGGCCGGTCGTCGGTGACCTCCACCAGGTTGTAGGCCGCCCGCAGGGAGGGATCGACCTCTCCCCTGGCGACACGGGAGACGAGGGTCGGCAGTTGCCGCCGGGGCGTGTGGAGCACGGTGGTGCGGGCATCGATCGGGCCCAGGCGGCGGCCTCGGCGGTGTTCGATGCGTTCGAGGTCGTCGACCTCCGACAGCCAGGTCTCCACAGCCCCCACCTCGGCCTGGGTGAAGGGGGTCTTCTTCAGCAGAATCTGGGCGTAGTTGTTGCGCCGGGTCTTCCACTGGAAGACGAAGAGATGGGCGGCGGGATCTTCCGCCCCCCGGTCGAGCAACGCCCGGCGCATGGTGAGCACTTGCTTCCACACCGGCGGCTCGCTGGCCGGCTCCGGCATCGGCTCCTCGACGATGATCACGCCTCGATCGCTCAGGTGATCGAGGTAGTCGCGGAAGGCCTCGAGGGTATGCAGGTACTCGGTGGCCGGCCCTCGACCTCGGGCACCTCCGAGGGCGGAGTGGGCGTTCATCAGGGTGATGATGTCGTAGCGTCGATTGCTCTGGCGGAGGAAGCTGCGAGCATCGAGAACGCTGACTTCGATTCCCTCGTAGCTCCCACCGTTGTACTCGCGCAGCACGCCGCGCTGGGCTCGCACGACGACGGGATTGATCTCGACCCCATGGACGTCGGAGGAGATCGCCCGTGCGGTCTTCGTCACGCCGTCGCCGGACAGACCGATGATCAGCACCGAGGGATCGTCGATCAGGTTGTGGGGTATGCGAGGGTCGATCCGGTAGCCCTCGGGGGGCCGGCGGCGAATCGTATCGATGGTGCGACCGTTTTCGTAGGCCGTCAGGCTGCGATGGGTGGGCGAGCGTCGCAGCACGTCGTAGCGACCGACGAACGAGGATCGGGAGACGATCACCTCTGCTTCGGGATACTGACGTTGCACCTTGACCCGAATCACGTTGAGCCAGCCGCCGTGGCGGTTGGCTTCCGCCAGGCCGGCGAAGAGAGCTGCACCGATCAGGATCGCGATCAGCAGGGGGCGGCGACGGGGGCGCAGGGGCTCGCCGGCCAGCAGACTCGCCGCCAGCAGCCATCCCACCGCGCAGAGCGCGAGCACGATCCCCTCCTCGCGCAAATGGCCCAGGAGGGGGCCGACGAGCAGCGCACCGGCTGCCGCGCCGAGCAGATCCATGGCGTAGACCACGTGGGAGCGCAGGCGAGTGAGGATCGCCGTGACCAGTGTCCCGCAGCACGCGAAGGGCAGCGCGACGATCGCGGCCAGTGGCAGGGGCGGGATGTCACCCGCCACCGTGGCCCCCACGGCCACCAGCAGGGCGGCCGGCAGCAGCAGGGCGGCGACGACCAGCGGAGCGAGAGTGTTGCGACGGCCGGCGCGCCATCCCGCCAGACCTCCAGCCGCCGTGCCCAGCACTGCGACGGAGATCACCGACAGCGCTTCGAAATGACCGGAAAAGATCGTCAGCAGGCGGAAGAAGAGCACCTCGAGCAGCACGATCGTCGCGCACGCTCCGGCGACCGCGGCGAGCAG
>JALTMS010000667.1 GCA_027001345.1 Acidobacteriota bacterium
CTGCTGGTCGGCTCGCGCCTGGACGAAGACGTCGCCGAGTACCCCGACCACGATCTCCGCGCCGTGAAGGAAGGAGGCACCTGGCGCTTCACCACCCGCACCGGCCGCCCGCTGCCCTGACTCCGGCGCGCGCAGCGCGCTCCCTCAGGACTCGGACTCCAGGTGGCGCAGGAGCGGTTCGAACCCAGCACGAAGTGAGGCAGCCAGGCTGGTAGCTCCTAATTGGATGGGCGCTCGCCCGGACGATTCGATCACCTCCAGCGCGCGCAGGAGCGGGTCGGCCTCCGGGTCCGCAAGGACATCAGCCATCCTGCGGACGGCTCTTGCCCCCTTCCCCCTGGGAGCACCCAGCACACTGGCAAGCGACGGGGTGTATTGTTCGCAAAGCCGATCCCACACAGCCTGGAACAATGACAGGGTGTCATACAAGTACACGATGTCCTTGGCTTGACGGCTGGGCTCCCGCTCCCTCCAAACACGAAGCTTCTGCACGACGAAGGCGACAGGATTGGGGATCCGGACCGGCAAGACATCCTCACCGACATCGACCTCGACCTTCCAAACGTCTTTGGAGAGGAGGCGTAGATGAGCTAGTGGCAGAGCATGGATCCCATCCTCCTGGCCCTTGGCACAGACCCGCTCCCCTTTTCGTGACCTGGAACCAGCGAGGCGGTGGACGAGAAACTCGACCTGGAAAGGGGGCGGGCCGGAGAACTCGAACACGACGTGGCCGTCTCCGTAGCCCCCCGTCACCTTCTCCGCGAAGCCGTGGTCCCGCAGACGCCCGACGAGGTCCACGCTGGGAGATGAGACGACGGACAAACCATCCTCCGGGAGGAGCAGATCGAGATCGGCCGTGGAGAGCGGCTCCGTCGGGATGGGGCACGCCTCGGCATGCAGGCGGTACAGGGCGTGCGCAACCCCGCCGATGACGAAGACGCGATCCAGTGCCGGTGCAAGAGCCGATAGGGCACGCCGAATCCCCTCGTGCTGGGGGCCCTGAAAGAGACCGCTCATCCGCCCTGACTACCAGGAAGGGAGAATCGCTCGGCGAGGTAAGCAGCCTGCTCGAGTCCACGAGCAGGGTGGTCGACGAGGTCGAGCCAGCACTGGAGTACGTCTGCGACCCAAAGACCCTCGACCCAGACCGCTCCGCGGAAGAGGCTCTCCGGGGCAGAGGGGCGGCGCAGAAAGACGTGTGCCGGTTCCCCTGGCATGGAAGGACGAAGCCCCAGGACATCGAGATCGTGCGGAGAGAGGTCCTCGACGTAGAGATGAGGCGAAACCCCACGGACGATGCCGAGCCCGAGGGCATCGCAGGCCGCATAGAGCCCAAGGGCATACCGTTTGGCGAGCTTGCATGCGCGCAAGCGCTCGTGGAGCTCCTCGCTAGGACGCTCTGATGGCCACTCGAACACAGCCCGAATCTCCAGGACCGGGCGCGCTCGGACAGCGTTCTGCCATCGCTCCAGGAAGTCGCCAGGGCGTAGCAAGGCGAGCTCGGAGCGAGACCTACGCAGGAAGTGCATGCCCTCCATGGCCCGAACCCATCGGTTCGCGCTGGCGTCGGACACCTGGGCGGCCAGAGCAAGCTGGTGGGCGTTGCGAATGGGCCCTCGGGGCAGGTGGACCACGGACTCGGGCAGGCCCTGGCCCAGCAATACCTTCCCCATCCACTGGCCGAGGTCGGAGAAGACGTTCCGGTAGGCGAGCCCCCACGCGGCCGCGCCGGCGCCACCCGCCGGCGCGTCGTGTGCCGCTCGTTCCGGGGACGCGGCGCGGGCGGCCCGGTCGGGCGAGGCCGGGACGGCCGGGGTTTCGGCTTGGACGGAGTAGGCGGGCGGCCCTTCCCCGCAGACGATCCAGTCCCCGAACGACCTCCGATTCCCGAGGCCATCCCAACTGTAGGAGTAGGAGTAGGACTGTGACATGAGCAGGCTCGACGCCAGGGTACCCCCTATTTCTCTATCTCATGGATATTATCGTATAAAGGATGACTCTAGACGACAAGAGCCTCGACAAGCGCCAAATGGCGCTTGCAAGAGCAGGGAATGAGATATATAATGCGCAAGAATGACCGAAGCCCTGCCATCTATCCCCCAGCCCGGCACCCGCGAATCGGAGACCTTGGAGATCAAGTCTGCACGGATACTCGACGACGAGGACGGCCTCACAGACCTTCTGCAAGGGATCGTCGGGATGCTCAATGCGCAGGGCGGCGAAATCTGGGTCGGCTGCAAGGACGAGCAAGACGCGGTCTTGGAGTACGAGCCCATGTCACGAGAGAAACTCGCGAACTGGGTCACCCGGCTCCAGGACAAACTCGTCAAACGCGTCGAACCTCCTCCAGCGGAAACCGAGGTTCGGTTGACGCTCGTGCCCCAGGGGGACGGGTTCCTCCTATG
>JALTMS010000668.1 GCA_027001345.1 Acidobacteriota bacterium
CGACCGGCGGTGCGGGCACCCGACTCTGGACGAGCGACAGCCCGGCCCTCTCTCGTGTAGTGGCCGATCGACAGAGCCCTGCACAAAAAAAATCGCGAAGCGGGAAGAAAGGCCGAGGGCGGAGCCCTCACGGCTCAGCGGCAGACGCTTCCCCTCAGACGGCGGGCCCGCTCGGCAGCGTCCCCCTCGCCGTCCTCGACGGATCCGAGAAGATCGCAGCTCTCGGCGAGCTGCCCCGCTCGCAACAGAGCGACGGCGAGAGCCCAGCGGGTCTGACCGGTGGGAAAGGGCTGCTCGAGCTCGGTGGCTCGTCGCAGCGGCGCAACGGCTGCGCTGGCCTGGCCGAGTCGGAGGCGACACAGGCCGACGTAGAACCAGGCCCCGGCATCGTCGGGCCGGGCGGCGGTCACCTCTTCGAGAAACCCGAGGGCCTGCCCGAGATTCCCCGAGTTCCAGGCAGCCGCGGCGCTCGCCCAGAGGTCCTTCGGCTCGGAGCCGCGGACGTCGGGGGGCGGAAGAAAGGGAAGGCTCTCCAACTCGGCCCTGATCGACGCTTCGAGCGGAGCCGGAAGACGAGCCGGTGGCGGCCGAAGCGTGGTGAAGACAGCCAGCCCCACCGCAGCGGCGGCGAGCGCGACGGCAACTCCCGCGGACCACCGCAAGCGCGGGGATCTGCGCACAGGGCGGGGCGCGGGAGTCGGGAAGGACGCCTTTCGCAGCAGCCGCGCTTCCGCCGGCGAGGCGGCATCAGCACGAACCAGGCGATCGAAGAGCGCGTTTTCTTCCAGGAACTCCCTGCAGATCAGACAGTCGGAGCAGTGTTCGTCGATCCTGGCCGCCTGTTCTCCGTCGAGCCGGCCCTCGATCCGCGCCACCAGGTCTTCCGGTGAGTAGCGACCGCACGCCTCTTCGGTCGGAACGAAGTCGCCCACGCGAAAATGCTCGCCACTGGTCATCGGAACTTCCCGCGCGTCAAGCACTGGCGAAGCTTCCTCAGGGCGCTGATCAGGGTCGCCCTGGCGCCACTCGGATTCGTCAGACCGAGCGTCTCCGTCAGTCGAGTGAGGTTCACGTCGTTGAAATAGTGCTCGATGATCACTGCCCGGGCAACCTCATCGAGTTTCCGCATGCAGCCACGCAGGCGCCTTCGCCAGAGCATCAGTTCTGCCTGATCCTCCAGCGGGCATTCGAGCTTCAGGTCCTCCAGCAGGCTGCCCTCGTCGATGCTGATCGACAGGTTGGCAACGCGGTGCCAGCGCTGCTTGCGCGCCTCGGCGAGCACTCTCCAGGCAATCGCGAAGACGAAGTTTTTCCACGAGCACTCGCCGCGGTAGTCGTTGATCGAGCGAGACAGGCGCAGGTGAAGCTCCTGGTTGAGGTCCTCGGCCCATGCCGGATCTCCGAGCCGGTGCAGGAAGTAGGCGTAAGTCGCCCGACTGTAGCGGCGGTAGAGTTCCGAGAAGGAACGGTCGACGTCTCGGCCGGCCTGGATCCTTGCGACGAGATCCCGATCGCTGGGGCCCGGTGATCCGTCTTCTTCGAGGCCGGAGGGAGAGGCGCCGGCAGCAACCGACACTTGCTCGACGACGGGAGACTTCACGGATCTGCTCGCGCGCCTGCCGAGGTTCCCCTTTTCCCGATCTTGCATCGCGGAGGTCAGAACCGAAGCGGCGCAGCTTCAGCGCGGCACGGTTCCGTGGACGGCTCCCCAGCCCATGATGTGACTCTCACCGCCGAACTCCCCGTCTCGCCTTCACGCTCGTCCCGGAGCGCTCCGGGTCGTGGTGCTCGGTAGCGGGCTCGCGCCTGATCGCCGATGCGCACACCGCTTCCGCGAAACCGAAACCAAGAAAACCGAAAACCACTTTACCCGCACTGCAACCCGCATCGACAGGCGGCGAAAGTCTACCATATCGCCGGGGAGACTCAACGGCTCTCGCGGGGCGCGCTGCAATGGCCGACACGCTCCCCACTTCCACCGACCCCGGTCTGCTATGGTCGAAGCCCATGGAACGGACCGGAGTGCGGGCGGACCCCGCCCACTGCCGAGCCCCCCGCCGCCGCATCCTCGCCGCGGCCCTGGTCTTCCTCGCCCTCGGCCTGGCCTGGCGCGCTACGGTCTGCTTCGTGGTGGTTCCCACCTGGGAGGCCCGCAACAACATCGCCGCCGCCCCGGACCGCTACCCCGACCTGGCCCGCGCTCTGCTCGAGCGCCGCACCCTGGGCTACGGCGAGGCCGGAGCCGAGCCCACCACCCTGCGCGGCCCCGCCTTCCCCGCCTGGCTGGCGGCCGGGATGCTCCTCGGCGGCCAGGCCCCCGCCTGGCTCGGCCTGTGGGCCAGCCTGCCCGGCCTGCTGGCGGCCACCGCTCTCGGTCTGCTGCTGCTGAAGTGGCGCGGCTGG
>JALTMS010000669.1 GCA_027001345.1 Acidobacteriota bacterium
ACCTCATCCCGCAGGCGCTTGATCGTGGAGCGGCAGGCCCTTTCGGTCCACTCTTGCTCGAGGGCGTCGTTCACCGGGCCGCGACCCAATGCCCGCAACACCAGGAGTACGGCCTCGGTGGAAGCCCGACCCGCCCGCCAGGCTTCGGCGAGGCGGTGCAGGTGGCGGGTGCGGCGGACGATGCGCACGAGCTGCCAGGTGCGGGAGCGGGACAGGCCGAGGCGCTCCTCGGCGTAGTGAGCGATGTTGTCGAAGCGCCAGGACGGTGCTTCGGGCTGCTGCCGCCCCCAGACGCGTCGGTCGGCCAGGGAGGCGAGCAACTCGGCCAGCAGCACCTCGATGCGGTGGTCGGTTTCGAGCAGATGGCGCAGGCGGCGGTCTCGATGGGCCGAGGTCTCGTGTTCGGCAGCCCCGGCGACGAGGGAGTCGATCCAGCGCAGCAGGTCGAGGGCCTGACTCTGTTCGGCCAGGGCGGACTCGATCTGTTCGCGTCGGGAGGGCCGGGATTTCCAGTGGCCCGCCGATTCGGCGAGCAGCCGCTCCCGTTCGGCGGCGCGCTGCTCGCTGCGCCGGGTCGGCGAGATGCGCACGCCGGCCGGCATTCGCGGCGTCTCCGCCTCGTGGTCGGGCTCGAGGTCGCCATGGGGCCCGGCGCGGAACTCGGCGATCAGGGCTTCGACGAAAGAGGCCACCGTGGCCCGTGAGCCGGTCACGGCCCGGTGCAGGTCGATGGCTTCGTCGAAGGCCACCGCGCACTCCGGGGGGCCGCTGGCCAGGATCCAGTGACGCTCCGGGTCACGGAGGGGGGAAACATCGCCCACCTCACCGAAGCAGCGGCCCTCGCGGCTCTTCCGGCCCTTCAGCTTGCTGTCTCGCGTGGCGTCGGCCCGGGCCTGGTCGGCGTCGGCCCGGAGGCGCCGCAGGCAGACCTTCCGCGCCCGGTCGATCCACAGCTCCAAATCGTCGTCGCTCTCGACGGGGACGGCGGCGACTTCCAGGGCGGCAGCGACACCCAGGGGCGCCCCGCCATCGTCGCCGGTCAGCGCCGACTCGAGCCGTGGCCGCAGCTCGAGGGCCCGGCCCAGGGCAGCCATCTCTCGCAGCCAACGCCCGGTGCGTCCCAGCCGCTCGCGGGCATAGTCGGTCTGGTGCGCATAGCCCAGCGCCGTCCACCCGCGCCACTCGCACAGCCCGGCTGCCACCCGGGCCACGGCCACCGCCAGCCGGTCCCGCGCCAGTCGCAGCCCCACCGCCAGCGCATCGACCTGCTCGATGTCCAGCCGCGCGGGATCGACCGCCCACGGTGCCACTCTCTCGGCTCTTTCCGTGAGAACTGCAGCAGAATCCGACTGCACCCCATCAAGCATGAATCGATTATAGCAGACAAAAGCCCAGATTCAAGGCGGTCACCGAGAAAACCTTCCCGTATGAGAAATTTTTCTCCTGAACCGGGATCGAGGGGCGCACGGGGGAGGGGGCCTGTCATGGCTCGGGATCGGAAAACGTCTGCACTCGCGGCGCTCACGGGGTGGGGGCTCGGTCATCGCGTGTCGCTCCCGGCCTGCACACCGTCGCTCTGTCTCGTCGAACGTGTCCTGGTGGACGAGCCCGAGGGTTTCAGTGGAGCGAGGAGGCCGAACAGAGACGACGCCCGGGCTTGCATGCCGGGCGCCGAGCATCTGTTTCGGTTCTTGCGACTGCGGTTCAGTCCGTGGCGAGCGGTTCTTCCGGCTCGGCTTCCAGGTTCTTGCGGCACTCCCAGCTACAACTGCAGTAGTAGCCCGACGGGCAGAGCTTGTCGGCGCGAACCGAGCAGGTGAGGTTGGCGATGTGGGACCCCGCGGGGCACGAAATGTCTCCGTTGGTCTTTCCCCAGGTCTTGCAGGACTTGGAAGTGCCGGCGCCGTGGCTACCATCGCAGAACGATTTCCGCTTACCGGCGGGGAGCGGGGCCGCCGCGCATTCGTTGCCCTGCGCGGGCTGTTCGAGGTTCGTCGGACCCGTGCGGAGTTCGGAAATCAGCGTCAGGGCATCCGGCGAGGGTGCCGGATTCGCCAGTGCCGGGAGGGCGGTCACGAGGACGAAAAGGATGGCCAGAGCGATCTTGGAGTGTGACATCTTGACGTTCTCCTTGGGTTGGGGGTGAGGCTGCGTGCCGGCAAAGCATCCACACCCGTTCTGCGTGTCACGCTAACCGACACAGGAGATCTTTCGGCGCCGGAAACAGCGATCCTCTTGCCGCAGGTGAAAAGGGAGCGCTTCCCGGCGCTGAAAAAGGCGCCCCCGCAGTGAACGCCCCTCGAGATCAGCGTGGCGGCCTTACGTGTGATGCGCGGCAGGCCGACTTCATTGCAGGGCATGCCCTGGAGATGGGGGCTGCGAACTCGAGCTGACGC
>JALTMS010000670.1 GCA_027001345.1 Acidobacteriota bacterium
GAGTTGAGAATCACCATCCGGGTCGCCGGGCTGAGTACCTTCTCGAGCGCAGCGGCGCGAACCGCAAATCCGTCGTCGGCGGACAGGGAGGCAAAGACCGGCACTCCGCCGGCCAGGCGCACCTGCTCGGGGAACGAGACCCAGTAGGGGGCGAAAATCACCGCCTCGTCTCCGGGATTGAGCAGAGCCAGCATCGCAGCAAAGAGCAGCGACTTGCCGCCGACGCCGACGAGCACCTCAGCGGGATCGATCGAGCACCCCCCCAGGGTGGCGTAACGCTCGGCCAGCGCCTGACGCAGAGGCTGGATGCCGCCGGCCGCCGTGTAGTGAGTGAAATCTTCTTCGATGGCGCGGATACCGGCCCGCTTGACCGCCTCGGGAGATGGCAGATCCGGCTCACCAGGGCCGAAATCCACCACCTGCACACCCTCCCGTCGTAGACGGTCGGCCTCCATCTTCACGGCGATCGTCGGCGAGGTGCCGACCAGGGAGAGTCGCGAAGCCATCCTTCGGGTCATCGGTTCGGCCTTTCTCGTCAGGCATAGCGCCGGGAAAGCTCGGCTGCGACACAGGCTGGCACCAGCGAGCTGACATCACCGCCGAGCTGGGCGATCTCCCGCACCAACCCCGACGAGATGAACGATACCTCCTCACCCGGAGTGAGAAAGACCGTCTCGAGTCCCGGAGCCAGGCGCCGATTCATCTGTGCCATCTGCAGCTCGTACTCGAAATCGCTGATCGCCCGCAAACCACGGATCACCACCTGGGCACCGATCTCGTGGGCGAAGTCACACAGCAGCCCCTCGAAGTGAACCACTTCGATCCCCGTCAGTCCCTCGGCAGTGATCGCCGCTTCGAACATCGCCCGGCGCTGCTCGGCGGAAAAAGCCGGTTTCTTGCGCGTGTTGCGCAGCACTGCGACGGTCAGCCCACCGTAGAGCCGGGAGGCACGTCGGACGATGTCCAGGTGCCCGAGAGTGACGGGATCGAAGCTCCCCGGATAGACGGCGCGGCTCGTGGTATGGGTCATCAGGGTTCCTCATTCCGCCGCGCCGCTCGTGGTGCAGGCAGCCCGCATGGCCTCGGCATGGCGTCGGGCGGTGTCGGTCACCATCCTGCCACCGATCATCCGGGCCAGCTCTTCGATCCTCTGCTGCTCGTCGTCCAGGCTGCGCACCACGGCCACCGTACGTCCCGAACGCACCTTCTTCGTCACGTAGATGTGCCTCGAGGCTCGAGCGGCGACCTGGGGCAGATGAGTGATCGAAATCACCTGGTGCGACCGGGCGACGCGCTCGAGAAAGGCCGCGAGTCGATCCGCCGCCTCGCCCCCCAGGCCCTGGTCCACCTCGTCGAACAGCAGCGTGCGCCGGGGCAGCCGCCCCTCGAGGGCGATGTCGAGGGCCAGCATCACGCGACTGAGTTCTCCACCGGACGCGACCTTGCGCAGCGGCCTGGCCGGTTCGCCGGGGTTGGCTCGAAGCAAGAACTCCACCCGGTCCCGACCCGCCGGCAAAGCCCCGTCCGCCTGCCCGCTGGGCGGCTCGTAGACCACGTCGATCTCGACTCGCGCCTTTTCCATCGCCAGCCCGGCGAGCAAGTCACTGACCGAGTCGGCCAGCGCTTCGGCGGCCCGTTCTCGCGCCTGGTGCAGCTTCTCGGCAGCCCTGGCGTAGGCTTCGAGCTGGGCCTCGAGTTCCACCGCCAGCCCGGCCTCTTCTTCCCCCTGTTCCGAGAGTTCCTCCAGCTCGCGCCGCATCGCCTCGGCGCTGGCGATGATGTCCTCGGTGGGGGCTCCATCGAAGCGCCGGCGCAGCCGCTCGAGAGCGTCGAGTCGTTCCTCGACCTGCTCGAGCCGGGCGGGATCCGGGGCGAGCGCCTCGGCCTCGGAGCGTAGATCGGCGGTGATCTCGACGATCTGCGCCCGCAGATCGTCGAGTCTCTCGGCCAGCTCGACGAACACCTCGTCGTGGCCGCCGAGAGTACGAATCCGCCGCGCCGCCCCGTGGATCCGGTCGTGGGCTGCATCATCGCCCTCGTAGATCGCCTCGATGGCGGCCTCGATCCCGTGGCCGATCTCCTCGGCGTGGCGCAGCCGCTCCCTGATGCCCCGTAGCCTCTCCTCGTCACCCGGCTCCGGCCGCACCTGGTCGAACTCCGCCAGCCGATACTGCAAGATCTCGATCCGGCTCCCTCTCGCCCGGGCGCGCTCTCGCAGGTCTGCCAACCGCGCATCGACCTCGCGCACCAGCGCCGCGACCCGCCGCACCTCGCGCAGCAAGGCTCCATGCTCGCCCGCCCGGTCGAGCAAGTCGCGCTGCACCTCGGGCTGAAACAGGGCCTGGGGCTCGTGCTGGCTGGTAGTCCGGCAACCATGGCCCTGTTGCGGG
>JALTMS010000671.1 GCA_027001345.1 Acidobacteriota bacterium
GGGAGGGCAGGGCCGGGTGGTGGGCAAGGTGGACCGATCGACTCAGCGGACGGAAAAGCGAACCACGAAAGTTTCGGGACGTTCTTCGACCCGGAGCAGGAGCTTGAGATCCCGTTTGTGGAGGCCGCCTTCGGGGATGGGGAAGTACAGATAGCCCATGACCATCTCTCGGCGCTGGACTTCGACCTCAGATGTCGATGTCGTTCTCAGGCGACTTGTCGGAGGGAACATGCGCAGCTCCCGGTATGAAAAGTTGATGAAGCGGCCTCGTATGGCTTCGACGAAGGTGTCAGCCAGTCGTTCGTCGGTCTTGGAGCGGTGGTAAGAAGCACGGTACTCCTGATGGGAGACCAGTGGATAGCGCTTACCCGTCTCGTCTTCGAGAAGGAAAGACTCCCTGCTGATGGTCATCGGCCGGAGCGTCTTGTTGACCAGCGCGACGCCGAGGGGAAAGATGGTCTCGTCGCGTATGTACTGGGCTGCCCGCGTATCGGCGCCGATGAAGAGCAGATCGCCCTCGTTGTAGTAGGTGAAAGGTGTGAGCTTGGGAGAGAGCTGGCTGGTGGGGCGGTGTCCCCCGCCGCTCGCGCAGGCTGCCAGGAGGAGTGTGGCCAGCAAGGTCGGAATCAGAAGTTGCGGGGTTCTGGAAAGCTTCATCGTTTCTCCCTTTCCCGCGGTCGCTGTTGTCCGGTGGGGCCGTCAGGCGCGCACACCTGGGAAGCTGCCGGGTCCGGACGGTGGGCCGCCCAGGAAGTCCCCGCACCATGCTCACTTGCGTTGCTCAAACTGTCAACATGAACACAGTTCAGCCCCCGTTGAACACGGGGGCCAGCGCGATCGGTGGAAGGTCAGCGCTCGTCAGCGCCGATATCAGCGGATGCCGTTCCGTCGCCGTTGCCGTCCTGCTCCCTTGCCTGTCCGTCGATGTCGGTCTTGGAACGCCCCGGGACATCCGGGTGTCCCTTGTCGATGGCGGGGGAGCCGGCCTGGATGTGGAAGTCGTTCAGGCCCCGATCGACGTACAGCGGGTCGGTATCCAGGTTGTCCCGAGCCCCGGCCAGGGCGTTGACGTCGGTGATCGTCGGCAGAGTCGTGGCCCCCTCGTCGAGGTAGAGCGAGGTGTTGCCGAACAGGATGTTGCCGATCACCAGGGGATCGGCGAGTAGATTGGTGGCAGTGTCGTCGGCGCTCTCTTCGATCCCGGGCCCACCCATGAAGGTCAGCAGGTTGTCCCAGATTTCGGGGGCTGCTTCGACCCTGTGGACGGAGGGATCGGCGGTGGTGTCCGTACGACTTGCGCTACACATCACTCCGGCGTCGCCTCCGTCGGAAACCGTGTTGCCCACGAGCAGGGGTATGGCGCGGGCGGCCGCAGAGCCGCTGACAGTACTGAACTGCCCGGAGGCCTCGACCCGGATGCCGTCGACCGTCACGCCGTAGACCAGGTTCGAGGAGACGAGAGAGTTTTCGACAGCCGTCAAGGCCGCGTCGCTGAGATGGGCGCCGAGGACGATGCCGCTGCCTCCACCCTGAATCGTGTTGCGCTCGACCCGAACGCTGACCGTCGCATCCGAGGTCGCTGGACGAGATTCGAGCCGGATCGCCGCATCCGAGGAGCCGGAGAAGGTATTCGCCGCCACCAGGCCGGTGAGTTGGCCGGCAGTGGCCACCGCATGAATGCCCTCCGTGCTCGCGGTATCGAAGGTCGTCGAGCGGACCACCAGCACGCCCCCGGCGGGATCGTCCACGCTCAGGTCCACGGCGCGGCCGCTGATCGTCTCCACGCCGGAGGAGAGCACTTCGAGTCGGTCGCCGCCGGAACTGAGCTGGACCCCACTACCGGAGTTCGCGATGGTCAGGCCATCGAGCACCACCGACGCCCGGGTCACGGCCAGCAACGGTCCGGCCCCGGTACCTTCCCAGCGCGTGGGATTGGCCGTGGGGTCGCGCTGCCAGGCGTCGGTTTCGGTGCCCAGGAAGCCGCCGAGCAGGGTGGCGCTTGGGCGGTTGGCGCCATCGAGACTCGATGGATCCCCGGTGACCGTGCCCTTGATCCAGATCTCCAGGCCCCGATCGGTAGCCCGGTTGTGTCCCAGGGCGAGGCTGACGGACGAGTAGGCATCGGCCCAGTTCAGCCCGTTGCCTGCGCCCGCGGCGTCGGGATCCACATAGACCCGCGGACCGCAGGTGATCGCATCGGCCTCCGGGCGAGAACTCCCACTCGAATCCTGGCCCAGGGGGCCACCGGTGATCGCACCGCTGGTCGCGTTCTCCGCCAGTCCGGCAACGAGGAAGTACTCGGCCTCGCCGGCCTCCGGTATGCCGGCCTGCTCGGCAGTGGTGCCGGCGATCTGGGTTCCTCGGCACTGGTGGTTGTAGGACGACCATCCACCGGCCGGGATCTCCCCTCGGTACAGCCCGTAGGAATCCGCGTTGATCGCTGCGTTCCACTGCAGGGTCGTCGTGCTACCTGCCTGGAAGACCAGGTTCGTCACGTCGAGGCCCGAGCAGTCGCTGTCGTCCGCATCGACGAAGGTGTCGCACTCGTTGTCGATGTTGTCGCTGCAGATCTCGGCAGCGCCGGGATTGACCGCGCCATTGGTGTCATCGCAGTCGACCGGCAGGCCGTCGCCGTCGTAGGGGTCGGAGGGATCGCACTGGTCGTAGCCGTCGTTGTCGTCGTCGGGTGCTTCGTTGGCGCTGCCGTCGCAGGCCTGGTCGACATTGTCGCAGGCGATTTCGGTAGCGTTGGGGTGAATCTGGTCATTGGTGTCGTCGCAGTCACTATTGTCCGTCACATAGCCTGTTGGCGGCGTGCTCGCGCAGTCCTCGACCGTGTTGTTCGGGTCTCCGTAGGTGTCGCCATCGAAGTCTCGGTAGTAGGTATTGGTCGGCAGGCCGTCATCGACAGTTCCGTCGCAATCGTTGTCGATCCCGTCGCAGATCTCGGCTGCGTCCGGGTTGATCGAAGAGTCGCTGTCGTCGCAGTCGCCGTCGCACTCGGCGTAGTTGTCGACATCGTCATCGATTCGCACCGAGTTGTTCAACCAGGGATTGAAGGAAACCGAGCCGAATACACTGTCTCCGGTTCCGGGGCCGGATCCCGATGGGCCGCTGGCCGATCCCCACCAGTTGTCCTGAGCGTTGAAGGCGCGGGCCGCGGTGTTGCGCACACCCTCCGTGTTGGAGGTGATGTTGTTCTGGTACATCCGGTTCTCAGGTGCCGTGCCCACGTAGTTGACCAGCACGCCGGTGGCGTTGAGCTTGAGGTCGTTGCAGGTCAGGTAGGTATCGACCGGCGAGCCCAGATCCCCCGACTGCTTGAAGATACGGATGCCGGCGCCGGTCGAATCGGTGATGTCGTTGTTCTCGATGCGAGTGCCGACGGTATCGCTACGCTCGGTCACGCAGGAGCCGGCTTCCTTGCCCGCGACACGGATGGCGTCAGTCTCCTCGCCGGAGCCGATCACGCTGTCATGGATCCTGGTGTTGTCGGCCATCTGGACGAACACGCCGAAGGCCAACGTGCCCCCGTCCCATGCCGCGGCAGGGGAGGCGCTGATGGTGCTGTTGCCGATATCGGTGCCGCTGGCCAGCCGGACCGAGAAGCTGCGAGCACAGTAATTGACTTCGATGTTGTCGAAGGTGTTGTTGTCGGCGCTGGCCCCTGGGCCGCTTTCGCAAGCCGGGCCTCCGTCGATGAGGATCCCCTCTCGCGAGCGATGACCGCAGATGTCGGTTCCTTCAGGATCGCGGATCATACCGTCGATCGTCAGGTTGCTGAAGCTGTTGCCGTCGGAGTCGCCGTAGACCCGCATCTCGGTCACGCCGTTCTGCTTGAAACAGATGTCGGAGAAGGTGGAGTTGTCCACGTTCTGCAGGTCGAGACCGATTTCCTCACCGCTGTTCTGGCCGCAGACCGTGCCTTCTCCTGTCGAGCGGATCGTCAACTGCTTGAGCGAGACCCCTGCCACATCACTGATCCGGAACGCCGGCAGATGGGAACCACTGGACTGGATACCGCTGATCTCCGTCGGCGAACAGCCCGCACCACCCGAGAGTCCCTCGATGTCGAGGACCTTGCTCATGGTGATGTGTTCCTTGTATTCGCCTGCTCCGACGAGCAGCAAGTCGCCCGCGACGGCGTTGTTGATCCCGTTCTGGATCTTCTCGCGGCAGGCCGAAACGGATTCGGACCAGCCGAAGTCCACCGGCCGCTTGACCAGCACGGGTGCGATGTCACGAGCGATGAAGTTCGACGTGTCGAGCGGCCCGCTGACAGGATCGCCGCTGCCGCTGCCCCCGCCGGAAGGCCCGTCGGCGGCACCCCACCAGTTGTGACGGGCGTCCAACGTGCCGTCACCGGAGTTGTCCACCGCCGTGGCATTGCCGGAGAAGTTGTTCTCGTTGAGCGTCGTCGCGCTTCCACTGGCGGCCTGGATGGCCAGCGCGCTGCCGGCCTGCCCGACCCACTTGTTGTGCAACAGACCGAATCCCGTCGTACCGCCGCTGAGAATCAGGCCCGTGTCGTTGTTCTCGACGCGATTACAGAAGAAGTTGCCGCCGTTGACGTTGTCGAGAATGACCCCTCGCCCGTCATCGCCCGTGCCGGTCGAGATGTTGTCGTAGATTCGGTTGCCTTCGATGCGAACGTCGGAGCTATCGTGGATTTCGATGCCCGCGACGCCGTCGGCGCTGGCCGAAGTGCCGTTGTTCTGGATCCGGTTGCCGACGATCACGATGGTCTGGTTGGTGCTGCCCGTGGGGGGGGACTCGACACGCATTCCCGGGCCTTCGTTGTTGCGGATGAAGCCGACTTTCACCTCGAGTTTGCCATTGCCTCCGGTGAGCAGGATTCCGGTGCCTGAATTGGGATTTCCATTGGCCAGGTTGGAGTGGATGTCCATGCTCAGAATCCGGTTCCAGCCGCCTGTGACTCCCGTGCTCTCCATGTGGATACCGACAGCACAGCCATATGTCGATGTATTACGGATATTGAGGCTGCGAAGCCCGGTGTTGGTTGCATCGCCGACATGGATGCAAGCATCGTTCGGCGCGCCATCGGTATTCACGCCGTCCCATGTCACGCTACTGGAGAGGATCTTGACCACGTCGGTGGCGCCTGTTCCGTGAAGGTTGGTCAGTGAGGCGGAGCCGGCGTTGTCGATCACGACCGGATGGTCGATGACCACGTCCTCGGTGTAATCGCCCTCCGCGACCAGGATCGTCTCGCCGTCACAGGCCATGCGGATCGCATGGTTGAAACTCAGGCAGGGACTGAGCTGATCGTTGCAAGTATTGGCGGTGTCGTCTCCGGTCGGGTCGAGGTAGCGCGTGCCGACCACCTCGTTGATCGTCCCGTCGCAGTTGTTGTCGACATTGTCGGAGCAGGCTTCGAGTTGGCCGGGATTGACATCGCTGCGCGTGTCGTCGCAGTCGGTGTTGTCGGAGACATATCCCTGGTTGTTGCCGTCGCAGGTGTCCAGGGTGACGTTCGGATCTCCGTAGAGATCGTTGTCGGCATCGCGATACCAGGTGAGAACCGGGAAGTCCTCGTCGATCGATCCGTCGCAGTCGTTGTCCTGGCCGTCACAGACCTCGGTGTTGCCCGGGTAGTTCAGCGGATCGGTGTCGTCGCAGTCGACGCCGACGCCGTCCGGATTGTTGGCCGCTCCGACATCGCACTGATCGACGCCGTCATTGTCGTTGTCCGGTGCATCGGCGCTGCTCGCGTCGCAGTCGTTGTCGATGTTGTCGCAGATCGTTTCGGGCTGGCCCGGGTTGACGTTCGGGTCGATATCGTCGCAATCGCAGGCATCGCCCCAATTGTCGGAATCGGCGTCCGCCTGGTCCGGATTGGGAGTCGAGGGGCAGTTGTCACCAGGCTGTGTGACGCCGTCCCCGTCATCATCGCGACCGCACTCGAAGCTGGTGTTGAAGGGGCGAGCGAAGGCGTCGATGCGGTGGCTCGTGGCATCTTCTGCGAGCCACACGCCGTAGAGCTGACCGCTGTCGAAGTCGATGCCCACCTGCTGTCCGTGGGCGGTGTCGTCGGCGACACGCAGGGAATCGAGCTGGATGTTGAAGCGATCATCGGTGCGCGAAACGCGGACGGAGCGGCGGCCATCACGGTGGTCGGTCCAGATGACGAAGTGGTTGGTGCCGTCGGAATCGATATCGACAGAATCCGTCCGGAACATCACCTCGCTGATCGGCTTGACCGAGACGGGCAGGCCGCCGTCCTGGGTCATGCGCGTGGCGCGAATGAAGGGACGCGTCTTGCCGTCGGCATAGTCGATGAAGACGACGCCGAAGGTGCCGCCGCTGGCGTTCCACGCGACCGCCGGCCGGATCGTATCTCCGAGACCCTCCTCGAGCCGCTTGACCGGGCTCTGGGCAGTTCCGGAAGCATCGGTGGCGACGAAGCGGATCGTCCACTCGCCGGTGGAGTCGTCCTGCCAGACGATGCCGAGCCGCTGGCCGTTCCAGGAAAGATCGGGGTAACTCTGCTGGCCGACGCCCGAGGCGATGAGCACATCGCCCACGACCTTGGCTCCTGCGCTGTCGAGAGCCGCAAAGTAGACATCGGTATCGCCGTTGCGGTCGTCGTCCCAGACGATCATCCAGCGGCTATCGGCGCTGCTCCAGGCGATGCGAGGATGAGAGGACTGGCCGGCCTGAGTGGTGACGCGGACTTCGCTGCCGATGCGGACCCCGGCGCTGTCGACGCGGGCGAAGTAGATCTCGGCTGTCCCGTCCCGATCGTCTTCCCAGGTCACGCCATATTCGGTGCCGTTCCAGGCCACGTCGGGATCGACCGCGTTGCCGGCGGTGGCTGCGGAAATGTCCGTCGTCCCGAGCAGCGAACTCTGAGCGTCGAGCCGGGTCATGCGAATCACCTGCCTGCCGGCCGACGGCTCACTGTAGACCGCGGCGGCTTCGCCACCCCGGCTGGCGATTCGCACCGTGCCGGTATCTTCGGCGGCGGTGGTGAGCTGGGCGGGAGGGCCGGTGAAGAACATCCCCACCCGTAGCTGGAAGGTCTGGGTGGTCGTGCCCTGATCGGTGGTCAGGTCGAGCTGGAAGTCGAGGGCCGTCTCGCAAGCCACGGTTTCGTCGAGGGAGATCTCGAAGATGCCATCCGAGCTGGCGCCGCAGGGTGTCAGATCGGGCCAGTTGTGGGAGTTGTCGGTGATCGTCACGCCGGCCACCGGCGGGTTGAGCGAAAGGGTGCCGCTGATTCCGGTGGCGTCGAGCTGGCCTTCGTTGGAAATGGCCAGAGTCAGGCGCACCGTCTCGTAAGGATCGATCGCACCGTCACCGTCACCGAGGCCAGGCAGGCCATCATCGAAGCTGACCTGGCGCAGATCGAGCAACAGGCCCGTGTCCTGGTTGAGATCGGCGGTCATCGGATCGCCGGATTGCGAGATGCTGTTGACCGAGACCCCCGATGGGCGGTCGTCCCAGCGCCGCGAGGAAGGGTCGGTGTCGTCGCGGAACGAGACACGGCCTGCACTGCCGGGCCAGGGGTCGCCGAAATCACCGTCGTTGCGGCCATTGTTCAGGCCGTAGCGCGCATCGCCGGGCACCAGGTGCAGCCGCGGGCGCGCCTCTTCGTCGGCCGTGGCGGTGCTGTCGTCGGCATGCCAGATCAGCAGTCCATCGCCGGGCAGTAGGCTGTCGAAGCCGGTCTTCTGGCGGTTCTCGAGCAGCAGATACTCCTCGTGGGAGCAAATGTCGGGTCGGTTGAACTCTCGCGCCGTGGCATTGGTCTCGACGGCGGGGATGCTGGCTCCCAGCTCGGTGCCCGTTACGCGCTGCGGGACGATCCAGCCGGCCAGGGCCTTGGTGTAGGCACTGGGGTGAGTCGGTCGTTCGGGAGAATTGCCGTCACCACCCCACATGCCGCGTGCCATCACGTCGAACGCGCCGGCGCCGCGAGAGGAAGAGTCTCGATCCCAGAGCGCCGGCAGGCCGAGGTGCAGGCCGAAGACGTGGGCGAAGGGACCGATGGTCACCAGGCTCGAGTTGTCGCAGTCGAGAGCCGGGACCAGGGCGTAGTCCTCGATCACGATCGAGCCACCGCCCGCTGCAGCGTCGTTGGTGGTATAGGTGCCGCCGAACCAGTCCGAGTAGCGCCCGAAGTGGGACCACAGCTTGCTGCTGCCACACTCGCCGCCGCTGCTTGCCTGCACCACCACCAGCAGGTCCACGACTCCGTCGTCGTCACCGGAATTGGGCAGCCCGTCGGGACCGTCGTTGTCGTACTGGGCGAAATCGACTGTCGAATCGTTGAGCGCGATCACCTCGTCGATGAATCCACCGGCCGACTCGGTGGTGCTCGCGCACAGCCCGTTGCAGCCCGCAGCACCAAGGTAGAACGCCTCGTTTTGCGCGGTGGTGACCCAGGGTTCGACCGAGCCATCAATCAGGTAGTTGCCGTAGGAAACCTCGTTGAAATAGTCTCGCAGCGAACCGGGCCGACCGAGGCCGCTGTAGCCCGGCAGGAAGAGTTCGTCGGCCAGCTCCGAGGGCGCCCAGGGGTCTGCGCCCGAGTCGAGGAACTTTCCGGGTAGCACCACGTAGTCGAAAGATCCGCTCAGTACACTGAGGTTCAGCGTGCCGGCGGTCTTGCGGGCATTGATGTTCGACGGCACCACGCCGGCGAGGGGGTTGGCCGCGGTGTAGGCCCCCGCACGGTCGTCGCGCACGCGGTCGAGGCCGGCAGCGGGGATCGGCTGATCGGCATTCTTCGGTGGCACCAGAGCCCAGGTGGGCATGGCCGTGGCAAGGATGGCCAGGGCCACGAGGCAAGGCTGCGGGCGTCGGGTCGATCGGCTCACATGAACCTCCCCCTTCCGTCCTCACCGGACGGACAGGGACAAGGCGGAACATCAACGACCCCCGCGGCGGAAAGTGGGACGCGACGGGGCATCAGTCCCGCTGGCTCGAAAGAGAAAGAATCCACATAGAACCCCTCGGGGCTCCAGCCCAACTACCCGGCTGCGAGTGATCCTCCCTACGTAACCAGCGCGAACGCGTCCACCGTTGGATTTACGCTCTCGGCCCCGTCGCAGCAAGTCTTTCTGCCGAGTAAGAACAAGGACCGGGCTATTACGAACGCTGGAAACAGATTTTGGACATTAACCCGGATGACTCAGGAAGCTTCGCAGCCAGGGCGCCAACCGTGTGTCCGCAGCCGAGGCGCTGATGCGAATCGACCGGATCAACCTGGGTCAGGATCTCGCCGGGGGTTCGGGGGCTCGGGGGCCAGGTCTGTCCCCGGGTCAACCGCCATCGCGGCCTCTGCTCGCTCCTCCTGGCCGGCCAGTTCGCAGATCCGCGCCATCAGCCGCCCCGCAAAGTCGTGCAGTTGCGAGCGGTTGGGGGCGCTCACGGGGCCGTCGGCAAAGACCATCGGCCGGCCGAGATGGATGCTCACCGGGTG
>JALTMS010000672.1:0-998 GCA_027001345.1 Acidobacteriota bacterium
GAGACCGCAGGGGCCGGAGGAGAGATCGTGCCCGACCCTCCCGATGAGGAGTGGTTCGGCGCCGAAGCCGCCGAGCCGGAGACCGCTGCCGAGGCCGAGCCGGAACCCGATCCTGAGATCGACACCGAGCCCGAGGCGGAGCTGGAGCCCGAGCCCGAGCCCGAAGTACAGCCCGAGGTCGTCGAGCCACCGGCCGAGTCCACCATTCCCCCCGAAGAGGCGGAGACCGAGGCCGAGCTTCCCTTGCCGGAGGAGGATGCGGCCGCTCCCGATCCGCTCGTGCTGGCGGAGGTCGAGCGCTTCAACCGCCGTCACGCGGCGGTGTTCACCCGGCTGCGGGCGGAGATCGGTGCCGGCGTGCGCAACTACGTCAAGACCTGTCAGCGTCGGCTGGGCGTCCCCGTCTTCGGCGATCTCGAGCCGGATTCGGAGGGCCGTTACCCCACCGAAGCGCTGGCGCGGCGCGTCGAGGAACTCCGCCGGCAGGGCGACGGAGCCGATCCCGAGGCTCTGATCACCACCGAGATGTCGATGGTGCGCGAGTTGCTCTCTCCGGCGCGACTGAAAGACATCGAAAACGCCCTGGCCACCCTCGACGACTAGCGGCGGCCTCCGGTCTCAGCGATAGGACTCCCATGCCTGGCAGCGGGGGCAACGCCATTCGAGCTGCCCGGACTCGTGGCCGCAGCTACGGCAGGTCCAGGGGTCGATCCAGATCGGCTCTTCTTGCCAGCCGTGGAGTACCTCGAGCAGGGCGGGGCCGGCGCGCATCCCGTCTTCCGCGGCGGCCAGGCGTGCCCACAGGCGGGCGGCGGTGGCGCTGCGTGGGGCGGAGCGTTCGAGTTCGCGGCACCAGCGGCGGGCTTCCCCGAGGGCATCGCGCCGCAGGGCCTCGTCGGCCAGCCAGGCCAGGACCCGCCAGCCCACGTCCGGATCGAGTCCCTTGTCCACCTCGGCGGTGGCGAAGTGCCGGACGGCTTCCCGGTCGCCCGTGGCCG
>JALTMS010000672.1:1008-9424 GCA_027001345.1 Acidobacteriota bacterium
CACCAGCCACGGTGCCAGGCCGGCGGCTTCGACCCAGGCCTCCCGGGCGGCAGCCACCTTGCCGAGCTGGTAGAGCGCATCGCCCAGAGCCACCTTGGCGGCGGCCAGGTCCGGCACGTCCGCCGCGGCCTTGCGGGCCAGTTCCAGCGCGCCCCTCGCATCGCCCTCGGCGACCTTTTCTCGAGCCAGCAGCACCCGGCGGCGGGCGGCGATCAGCCGGCCCCGTTCGGGGTTGAGTCGCTGCAGCTTTTCGGCGTTGTCGATGGCCTCTTCCCAGCGGCGGAAACGGGAGTGCAGGCGGCCGAGAGCCACGATCGGCGGCACCCGGTCCGGAGCCGCCTCGATGGCCTGACGGTAGGCCTCGAGGGCCTCCTCGTCGCGCCCCTCGTCTTCCATCAGGCGTCCCCGCAGCAGGTGGCAGGTCGAGCGAATCCCCGGGTCCAGCTCCCGTCGGGCGAGAACGACGTCGAAGATCTTCTCCGCTCGGGAAAAGTCTCCTGATCGGCGCATCTCCTCGCCGAGCAGCAGGAAGATCGCATCATCGCCGGATTCGAGCTGGGTCGCTTCCCGCAGGGCCTCCCGGGCCGCCGCATGGTCTCCTGCGGCGACGTGGGCCAGGGCAGTGTCCACGCGCTGGCGGTAGGGACCCGAGCGCCGCCGTCCCCGCTGCCAGCGGAGCGTGCCCGAGGCACCCAGGGTGCCGATGATCAGGCCCGCGACCAGGCCCAGCAGAAGCCAGAAGAAGCTCATCTCTCGCCGCTCATGTCTCGTCTGCCGCCGTCGGACCGCTGCTCGGAGCCGGGCGTGCCGGCGGCGCGGTGGCTCCCTCGAGGGCCATGTTGCGTAGATCGTGGAGTTCCTCCTCCAGCTTGCGCAGCCGCCGCCGCAGTCGGAGGTTCTCGAGCCGCAGGGACAGGCCCTCGATCACCGCCAGCAGGCCGGTGAACAGGGCTCCGGCGATGACGCTGCAGACGATCACTTCCGCCAGGCTCACCGCCCGCACCTCGCCGATGCCCAGGCGCAGATCCGCCGGCGAACCGGCGTTGGCCAGGGCAACCCAGAGCACGACGATGACGAACACGGCGAGCAGGACGAACAGGACGACTCTCATGGCTGACTCTCCCTGGGATGGTCCGCGTTGCGGCGTTCGGCGAGCAGCAGGTCGATCACTTCCCGCACCGCTCCCTGACCGCCCGAGGCTCGGGTGACCAGTCGAGCGGCCCGGCGGACTTCGGTCACGGCGTCGGCGACCGCCACCGGCAGGCCGACCAGCGCCATCGCTGGCAGGTCCACCACGTCGTCACCGATGAAACAGGCCTGCTCGCCGGCGATTTCGCGGCGTTCGAGAATCTCGCGCACCACCGCCCCCTTGTCGCGTACGGCGAGGTGGATCTCCTCGAGGCCCAGCTCTTCGGCCCGACGGCGCACCTGAGGCGAGGAGCGTCCCGAAACCACTCCTCCGATGATCCCGGCCTCCACTGCGCGACGCAGGCCCAGCCCGTCTCGGACGTGGAAGCGCAGGGCGAAGTCCTGCTCGGCGAAGTAGTACAGGCCGCCGTCGGTGAGCACGCCGTCGACGTCCACCAGCAACAGGCGGATACGGGAGAGGTCGGGGAAGGGAAGCTGCATCGTCATCGGCATCAGAACAGGTTCGTGCGCCACAGGTCGTGGATCTGGATCAGCCCCTCGAGGCGACCATCGTCGTCCACGACGGGCAGCATGGTGATCTTTCGGCTTTCCATCAAGCGCAGGGCCGAGGAAGCCAGTTCGCGCCGGGAGATGGTCAGCGGACCGGGGGTCATCACTTCTTCGGCGATATGTTCGAGAGGGGCGGGATCCCGTTCGAGCAGGCGGCGCAGGTCGCCGTCGGTGATCAGTCCCACCAGCCTTCCCTCCGTGGTGCAGACCGTCGTGCAACCCAGGCGTTTGCGGGAGATTTCCAGCACCACCTGCCGGATCGGGGTGGCGGGTTCGACTCGTGGCACGGCCTGCCCGTGGTGCATCATCTGCTCGACCCGGGCCAGCTTCTTGCCCAGTCGACCGCCCGGGTGGAGGCGAGCGAAGTCTTCCTCGCTGAATCCCTTGGCCACCATCAAGGCCGCGGCCAGGGCATCGCCCAGTGCCAGCGCCGAGGAGGTGCTGGCCATCGGTGCCAGGCCCAGGGGGCAGCCTTCCTCTTCGACGGAGGTATCGAGGAGCAGGTCGGCCTCCCGGGCCAGGGTCGAGTCGGTCACGCCGGTCATGGCGATGATCCTTGCTCCCAGCCGCCGGATGGTCTCGAGCAGGGCGAGCAGCTCGGCTGTCTCCCCGCTGTGGCTGAGGGCCAGCACCACGTCTCCCTCGACGATCACCCCCAGGTCGCCGTGGATCGCCTCGGCGGGATGCAGGAAGAGGGCCGGCGTGCCGGTGGAAGCGAGGGTGGCCGCGATCTTGCGGGCCACCAGGCCGCTCTTGCCCATCCCCGTGAGTACCACGCGCCCCCGGGTCTGCTCGATCAGGGTCACCGCGGCGGAGAAACTCTCGCCGAGGCGCTCGGCCAGCGCTTCGATGGCCCGTGCCTCGATGCGCAGCACCCGCTTGCCCGTCTCGAGACTCATGGCGTCGGCCCACCGGAGCGCCCGCGCAACAGGTCGTGGATGGCGGCGAGTTCTCCGAGCAGGGGCTCGAGGCGCTCGAGCGGCAGCGCGTTGGCGCCGTCGGAAAGGGCGCGGGCCGGGTTGCGGTGCACCTCGAAGAACACCGCATCGGCACCGGCGGCCACCGCTGCGCGGGCGAGAGTCGGGATCTGGGCCGGGTCTCCGCCGGAGACCGTGCCTCCCGCTCCCGCCCCGGGACGCTGCACGGAGTGAGTCGCGTCGAAGACCACCGGCACGTCCTGCTGGCGCATGATCGGGATCGAGCGCATGTCCACCACCAGGTCGCCGTAGCCGAAGCTCGAGCCCCGTTCGGTGAGCATCACTCCGCGGGCTCCCGAGCGGCGGAGCTTGTCGACCAGCGGACCGACCTGGGCGGGGCCGAGGAACTGCCCCTTCTTGACGTTGACCACCCGGGAGGTGGCCGCCGCGGCGAGTAGCAGATCGGTCTGGCGGCACAGAAACGCCGGGATCTGCAAGATGTCCAGCACCTCCGCGGCGGGGTCCGCCTGTTCCGGGAGGTGGATATCGGAGATCAGCGGCAGGCCGGTGAGTTCCCGCACCTCGGCGAGGATTTCCAGGCCCCGCTCCAGGCCCGGACCGCGAAAGGAATCGAGGGCCGTCCGATTGGCCTTGTCGAACGAGGCCTTGAAGACCAGCGGCAAGCCGCTGTTCGCGGCGATCTGCGCCAGTGCCCGGGCGTGGTCCAGGGCGCTGTCCCGGCTCTCGATCACGCAGGTACCGGCGATCACCAGCAGCGGCGCGTCGCCACCGCAGCGCAGCCCCGGGCCCAGGGTGACCGGCGTGACCGAGTCGAGCATCTAGGCCCGCTCCCGGCGGTAGGCGAGAGCCGCGCCGACGAAACCGCGGAACAGGGGATGGGGGTCGAGGGGTCGGCTCTTGAACTCGGGATGAAACTGGCAGGCGAGGAACCACGGATGATCGTGACGTTCGACGATCTCCACCAGCTCGGTGTCGGGGTTGATGCCGGAGACCTTCAGTCCGCACTCCTCCAGGGCATCGACATAGTCGTTGTTGACCTCCCAGCGGTGCCGATGGCGCTCGGAGATAACGGTCCTCTCGTAGAGCTTGTGGGCCACCGAACCGGGCTCGATCTGGCAGTCGTAAGCGCCGAGACGCATGGTTCCACCCTTGGCTTCGAGACCCCGCTGTTCGGGCAGCAGGTCGATCACGTTGTGGGGTGTGTGATCGTCGAATTCGGTGGAGTTGGCCTTGACCAGTCCTGCCAGGTTGCGGGCCGATTCGATCACCGCACACTGCATGCCCAGGCAGATGCCGAAAAAGGGGATACCGCGCTCGCGCGCCCGCTGGATGGTGCGGATCATCCCCTCCACGCCCCGGTCACCGAAACCGCCGGGAATCAGCACCCCGTCGAGGCGATCGAGCACGGCGTCGATCTGGCCCGGCTGCATGCCTTCGGATTCGACGAATTCCAGGTTGACGGCCACCCGGTGAGCGAAACCTCCGTGGCGCAGGGCCTCGTTGAGGGACTTGTAGGAATCCTCGTAGCTGACGTACTTGCCCACCATCCCGATGGTCACCTCGTCCTTCGGGTTCGAGCAGACATCCACCAGCTTTTCCCAGGCTCCCATCATGCGCTTGCGGTAGGGCAGGTCGAGGAGCTTGGTGATGATCTCGTCGATCCCCTCGGCGCTGAAGTGCAGCGGTACCTCGTAGATATTTTTCACGTCCTGGGCCGAGATCACCTGGTCTTCGCTGACGTTGCAGAACAGGGCGATCTTGCGCTTGATCTCCACCGGCAGGGGGCGGTCGCAGCGGCAGAGCAGGATGTCGGGCTGGATGCCGATCGCCCGCAGCTCGCGCACCGAGTGCTGGGTCGGCTTGGTCTTGAGTTCTCCCGCCGCCGGCAGCCAGGGCACCAGGGTCAGATGGATGAAGATCGCGCGCTGGGGGCCGACCTCGAGGCGGAACTGGCGGATCGCCTCGAGGAAGGGCAGCGACTCGATGTCGCCGACGGTCCCGCCGATTTCCACGAGCTGAATGTCCACACTGTCGCTCAGCGAGCGGACGGCGTCCTTGATCTCGTTGGTGATGTGGGGGATGACCTGCACCGTGGCGCCGAGGTAATCGCCCCGGCGCTCGCGCTCGATGACACGGCTGTAGATCCGGCCGGTGGTGAAGTTGTTGGCCTGGCTGGTGGTGATCGAGGCGAAACGCTCGTAGTGACCGAGATCGAGATCCGTCTCGGCGCCGTCGTCGGTGACGAAGACCTCGCCGTGCTGGAAGGGGCTCATCGTCCCTGGATCGACGTTGATGTAGGGGTCGAGCTTCTGGATCGTCACGGAGAAGCCGCGGGATTCGAGCAGGCGGGCGATGGAAGCCGCGGCCAGGCCCTTGCCCAGCGAAGAGGTCACGCCGCCGGTGATGAAGATGTAGCGCGTCGCGTTGCGATCGATCATCTGCTTTCCTGTGGGCCGCCCGGGGCCCGATGGCAGCGGGCCTCGGCCCGGCGAAGATCTTCCGGGGTGTCGATGCCGAAGGGTTGGCCCACCACCGGCCGCACCCGGAGGGTCCAGCCGGCCTCGAGGGCTCTGAGTTGTTCGAGCCCCTCACTGATCTCGAGAGGGGAGGGGGGAAGGGCGGCGAAGTCCATCAGCCGCTGTCGCTGCCAGGCGTAGATCCCCAGGTGAACCCGGCAGTGCTCGGGCAACTCGACCTGCGTGGCGTCGGGAAACGGGCCGGACGCCGGCCGTCGATAGGGGATCGGCGAGCGGGAGAAGTAGAGTGCCCGGTCTTCCCTGTCGGTGACGACCTTGACCACGTTGGGGTCGAGCCACTCGCTGCGTTCGCGGATCGGTGCGGCGAGGGTTGCCAGGTCGGTTTCGGGTTCCGAGCGCAGGGCGTCGATCAGGGCATCGATATCGGCGGGGTCGAGAAAGGGCTCGTCGGCTTGCAGGCCCACGATCCACTGGGCATCGAGACGGCCGGCCACCTCGGCGACCCGGTCCGTGCCGCTGGGATGCTCCGCGCCGGTCATGACCGCCTCGAACCCCGCTTCCTCGACCACGCGGACCACGCGCGGATCGTCGGTGGCCACCATCACTCGCTCGGGGGAACGAGCGGAGTGGGCGAGTTTGCAGGCATGCAGGACGAGGGCCTCGCCACCGAGGGTCGCCAGGACCTTGCCCGGAAACCGGGAGGAGGCCCACCGGGCCGGGATCACGACGACCGCATCGCCCACGTGGCATGCTCCTCCGGCTGGCAACGGGCTGGATCGTAGACGACCCCGGCAGACCGGTCAAGGCATCGAAAACCAGCCAGAAGAGTGCTAGCTTTCCCACTGTGATCTCTCCTGCCGCCAAAGCCGCCTGCCCGGCGATCTACCTCGAGACGGTGCAGAAGAGTTTTCCTCGCCGTCGTACGGTCAAGGAGTTGCTGGCCCATCCCTTCCGGCGCGCCGAGAGCGTCGAGGCACTGCGCGGCGTGAGCCTGGAGGTCGCCCCGGGAGAGATCGTCGGGCTGCTCGGTCCCAATGGAGCCGGAAAGACCACGCTGCTGAAGGTGCTTTGCGGACTGGTGCTCCCCGATCAGGGGCGGGCCGAGGTGATGGGCGTGGCGGTGGGCAGCGGCCGTCTGCCCGAGGTGCTCGGGCTGGTGCATGGCGAGGAGCGGTCCTTCTACTGGCGGCTGACCGCCCGCGAAAATCTGGAGTTCTACGCCCGCCTTCACGGGGTGCCGGCCGGCCGTCGCGGAGAACTGATCGAGCACTTGCTTGCCAGGGTGCGGCTGGCGGACGATGCGGACCGCCGCTTCGGTGATTTTTCCTCCGGCATGCGTCAGCGCCTGGCCATCGCCCGGGCTCTGCTGGCCGATCCGCCGGTGTTGCTGATGGATGAGCCGACTCGCTCTCTCGACCCGGTCAGCGCCGCCGAGCTGCGGCACTGGGTCATCGATGAGCTGCACGGCCGGGACGGCAAGTCGATCCTGCTGGCGACCCACAATCTGCACGAGGCCGAGACGGTCTGTCACCGGGTGGCGATTCTTTCCCAGGGCCGCATCCTGGCCGACGCGAGCCCCGAACGCCTGCGGCGTGAGGGCATTGGAGGGGCCCACTACCGGCTGGTGCTCGAGGGTGAGGCAAGCGCCGACCTGGGTGCCGCGACCGTGCTCGAGCAGGTCCGGCGCGAGGGTCGCGAGGAGATCGTCGTCCAGCTCGGTCCCGGGGGCCTGGACGACCTGCTGCGCCGCCTGGTCGCTACCGGCCGGCGGGTGATCTCCTGCGGGCCGGAGGTTCCCGAGCTGGAGACCGTTTTCCAGCGCCTGGTGGGTCGGGAGCACGAGGCGGCGCGATGAGAGAGCTGCTGCAATGCATCCGCGCGTTTCTGGTCCGGGACTTTCAGGTGGAAAGTTCCTACCGCCTGGCCTTCGTGCTCCAGGGCCTGGGTCTGTTCGTCTCCTCCACGCTCTGGTACTTCATTGCGGGGGTTTTCGGTGGTACGCGCAACCCCGATCTGGCCGAGGCGATGGGCAACGTGGGGTACTTCCCTTTCGTGCTCGTCGGGTTGATGGTCAACCGTTTCCAGGAGGTTTCCCTCAACGCCTATGCGGCCCAGATTCGGCAGGAACAGACCACCGGCACCCTCGAGGCGATGCTGGTCACCCCCGCCCGGCTCGGCCACCTGATGCTCGCCGCATCGAGCTGGAGCTACCTGATGGCGGGCATGCAGTCGGCGATGTACCTGGTCTTCGGTGTCTTCGTTTTCGGAGTGGAACTCGATCCCGGCAATTTGCTCGGTGCCTTGCTGGCCGTGGTGTTGACGGCCGCGGCGGTTTCGGGCATCGGCATCCTCTCGGCGGCCTTCGTGCTCTACTTCAAGCGCGGCAACCCGGTCAACTTCGTCATCTCCGCCACCAGCGCACTGTTCGGTAATATCTTTTTCCCTTCCCAGATGCTGCCCGACAGCCTCTCCTGGCTCGCCCGATTCGTGCCGCTTTCCTACGCTTCCAACGCAGTGCGGGGCGCCTTGCTGCGTGGGGCGAGTCTCGCGCAACTGGCTCCGGATCTGCTGGCGCTGGCCGCCTTTGCTGCGGTGCTGATGCCCGCCGGTCTGTTCGGTGCGAGGTTGGCGATTCGCCGTGCCAAGCGAGAGGGCACACTGGTGCAGTACTGACCGTCTCGAGGTGGCGGGAGGACGAGATGGAAAGCGATCGTTTCAGCCGAGAAGAACTGTTGGCCGCGCCGCCGGCGAAGTGGAGCTGGCCGCTGCGGGTGCGGCTACAGGACGTGGACGCGGCCGGTGTCGTCTTCTTCGCCCGCTACCTGGAGTTCTTCCACGATGCCCTGATGGCTTACCTGGACGAGCAGGGTTTCGACCTGCCGCGACTGCTCGAGGAGGGAGAGGTCCTCGCCCCGGTCAAACATGCCGAGGCGGATTACCTGCGCCCCCTGCGCTTCGGTCAGCGTTGCGCGGTGGAGGTACTGGCGGCGAAGGTCGAAACGACCCAGGTCACGGTGGCGTACCGGCTGCGGCTCGAGGACGGGACGATCGCGGCGGTCGGGCAGAGCATGCACGTGGCTGTCGATGCGCGGAGTTTCGAGCGGCGGGAACTGCCCGACGGCATCGCGTCGGCGCTCGATCGCCTTTGAGCGCCCGATCTTTCCGGCTCTCCTTGACCATGTGTGGGCACCGCCCCCGGAGAACTGGGCTGCCCTCGCACCCGTTTTCGACCAGGGCCGTCTTCCCGGCGCCCGCATTTCCACCGTTGCTGTCGTGGCTCTCGCCGGCCGGGGAGTTCAGGGG
>JALTMS010000673.1 GCA_027001345.1 Acidobacteriota bacterium
CGTCACTGACATAGACCCTGGGTCGGTAAGGATCGAAGAGAGCATCGGCCGGCCGGACCGGCAGCACCCAGGGCGTGCTGTCCTCGATCTCGCGGCCCTGGTCCGCCTGGCAGGCATCGCCCACCGCGTCGGCGTCTCGATCCCATTGCAGGGGATTGCTCACCCGCGGGCAATTGTCGCAAGCGTTGCCGAAGACATCTCGATCGTCGTTGGCCTGGTCCGGATTGGGAGTATCGGGGCAGTTGTCGGCCAGGTCGACCCGACCGTCTCCATCGGGATCCTCACACAGATCCCCCGGTCCACCGGGATGAACATCGTCGATCTGCAACGGATTGGGATGAGCCGGACAGTTGTCGTTCCCGTCGCTGACGCCATCCCCATCGCTATCCGCCAGCAGAGGATCGCTTCCCTGCTCGACCTCTGCCGCGTTGCTCAGCCCGTCGCCGTCGTCATCGCCCTCGGGTGCCACGAAGCGCAGAGCCGGGACGACCCCGTCGATCCAGAAGTCGTCGATATACCAGCCGAGGCCCTCGGTCCAGTCTTTGAACTGCCCATCGAGGCGCAGGGTGACCGTCTCACCGGCCACCTCACGCAGATCGAAGCGCAGTGCGGTCCACTGACCACCGGACTCGCATTCCCGACCCAACTCCCGGGCACCCTGGCGTCCTTCCTCCTCGACGAGCACCAGCGGACACAGGCCCCTGTCGGCCTGATACCAGCTCTGCAAGCCCACCGCCGGTCGCGCCGCGGCAGACAGCCGCCGGGCAGGCGACAGCAACAACGCGCTGGAGGACGCGGGAACGTGGCCCCAGAGCGCCGTTCCCCACAGCCTCTGCCCCGAGGCGGCCCGAGGCGGCCCCTCGAATGGGATGCCGTACTCCCACGCGCTGTCGAGACCCGTGGGCGTCATTCCCCCACCGCTCTCTTCGAAGTCCTCCACGATACGAGCGCCGTAACTCGCTCCATAGGCACTGACCTCCTTGCCGTCGAGCCAGGTGGTGAGGGCCTGATCGGCAAGCAGGTCGATCTCCAGGACGCCCCGATCGAGTTCCGCGGTCACCTGGCCGGTGCCGCCTCCCTCGAGCAGCGTTCCCCGTACAGCCGTCTCGGCGAAATACGCTCCCCCCGAAGCCGTCACCTGCACACGTACGCCATCGAGATCCTCCACCGCCGTACCGTCCGGCTCCTCAAGGCGATAGACCACCCGCGCCCGCTGATCGGCCAGCACCCAGGAAGGCGCCTGGGGACGCAGGACCAGGGCCCGGTCGGGAAGCGGATCACAGGGGTCACCGATGCGGTCACCGTCCCGATCCCCGTTTTCGGAGGCCGGCAGGTCGGGACACAGATCGTCCCGATCGACGATCCCGTCGGCATCGCCATCCTCGCAAGCATCGCCGCCTCCACCCGGGTGGAGCAGGTCGGCCTGGGAGGGGTTCGCCACCAGAGGGCAGTTGTCCTCGCCATCGCCCACACCGTCGCCGTCGCTGTCCGGCAGGTAGGGGTTGCTACCGGCGACCAATTCATCCTCGTTGCTCAGACCATCGCGATCGCGATCCGAGTCGGGGTCGAGGAAGACCATCTCTCGACGCAGGTTGGTGACCACCAGATCGTCGAGGAACAGGCCCCTGCCTGGCTCCTGGCCCCCGAGCAGGAGGAAACGAATGCGCACCGACGTGCCGGAAGATCCAGGCCGCAGGCGGAATACCGGCCGCCACCCGTAGGGGCCGTCCTCCATGCGCCGCAGGATCTCCCATCGCCCCCGCCCGGACGGCAGCACCTCGGCCCGAGCCCGACCATCGACGGATCCGGGAAAGAGGTAGCGATATTCGAGCAAGGACTCGAAGTTCCGCGGCAGACGCAGGGACGGCAGTTCGAGATAGGCACGGCTGCGCGGCGGATAACCCTCTCCGAGGCCGGTGCCCCACACACGCTGCCCGGAGGGCGGCGGATCCAGGTCGTCGGGCATCGCACCCCACTGCCACGTATCGCCCTGACCACCGTGAAGCAGCCCCCCGTCATCGGCCTCGAAGTGCTGCACCCAGTCCTTTTCGAAACCCAGACCCAGGCCGTCGATGTCTCGCACCTCGATGGTGACCTCTTCCTGGACGGGATCGCTGACCTCGAGTATCACGCGCCCCCCCACGAACTCCACCACGGCACGGGAGCTGCCGCCGCCCTGGTGCAGGATCCCCTGCGTGACGTTCTCTCCAAAGCTGGCCGAGCCACCGAGGATGATCTCCGCCCGTACGCCTTCCACCGTCCGCTGGAGATATCCCAGCTCATCGACGAGCTGTAGCTCGAAGGGCTGGGGGCGTCCGGCAAGAACTCCCAGCAAGGGGAATACGGGGCGTGCGAGGAGCCACCTTTCGGGATAGGGAT
>JALTMS010000674.1 GCA_027001345.1 Acidobacteriota bacterium
GTCGGCCTCCCGGGGGAGGGCAGTGGGAGGTGGAGGTTCTCGATCCGGAGGGTGAGCGGGTCTGGGCCCGTCTCGCGGTACCGGGGGGGCGCGCCGTGTGCACCTCCGGCCACGGTCAGCGCTTCGTGACCATCGCCGGCCGGCGCCTGAGCCACATCGTCGATCCTCGCAGCGGATGGCCGACGCGGGCCAGCGTCTCGGTGACGGTGATCGCACCGAGCGCCGTGGAGGCCGACGCCTGGGCCACCGCCCTGGCGGTAGAGGGGGCCGCGGGGCTCGGGCGCCTGGCCGAGGTGAGGGGGGTCGAGGCGATGGTGATCGAGTCGGCCGGTGAGGGCCTGGTCGCACGGCTCAGCAGCGGTTTTCCCGAGCCGCGCGGGGAGGAGGACTTCCCCGCCTGGAGCCGGGAGGATCGATCGCCGGTCCGGCCATGATCGGGGGCCTGTGGTTTCGTTCACCCCTTCCGGCCTATATTCACCTGGAATCCTTTGGGCTCGTGGAGGGAAAGGCATGCAGACCTGGATCGTCACCGGCGGGGCAGGCTTCATCGGCAGCAACTTCGTACGGCTGGCCCTGGCTCGGACGGCGTCGCGGATCGTGGTTTACGACAAGCTGACCTATGCAGGGAGCCTGGCCAGCCTGGCCGAGGTTCGGGATGATCCACGTCTCGTTTTCGTGCAGGGCGACATCGCCGATCGGCAGGCGGTCGGCCGGTTGCTCGAGGTGCATCAGCCGGAAGTGGTGGTGAACTTCGCCGCCGAAAGCCACGTGGATCGCTCGATCGACGATCCGGGCGCTTTCATCGAGACCAATATCAGAGGCACCTGGGTGCTGCTCGAGGAGAGTCGGCGCATGCTCGCCGGCCGTGCTGCGAGCGAGCGGGAGAGCTTTCGTTTTCTGCAGGTTTCCACCGACGAGGTCTACGGCAGCCTGGGAGAGGAGGGGGCGTTCAGCGAGACGACGCCCTACGCGCCGAACTCACCCTACGCCGCTTCGAAGGCGGCCGCCGACCACATCGTGCGCTCCTACCAGCGGACTTTTGGTCTGGGAGCCGTGATCACCAACTGCTCGAACAACTATGGTCCGTTTCAGTTCCCCGAGAAGCTGATCCCGTTGATGATTCTCAACGCCCTCGATGCTCGTGCCCTGCCGATCTACGGTGACGGCGGCAATGTGCGGGACTGGCTCTACGTCGAGGACCACTGCGAGGGATTGCTGCGCGTGATCGAGGCCGGTCGGCCGGGCGAGAAGTACAACCTGGGAGGCAATTGCGAGCTGACCAACCTGGAGCTGGTCGATCATCTCTGCGCGATTCTCGATCGCCTGCGGCCGCCGGAGGCCAATCCGCACATGCGGGAGCGGGGCCTGGGTTCCTACGCGGAGCTGAAGACCTTCGTCGCCGATCGTCCAGGGCACGACCGGCGCTACGCCATCGATGCTTCGAAGGCGCGGCGAGAACTCGGCTGGATGCCGCGTAACGATTTCGAGACCGGGTTGCTGCGCACCGTGGAGTGGTATCTCGGTAATCGCGCCTGGTGTCGGGCGGTACAGGCCGACAACTACGACCGCCAGCGGCTGGGGCTCGATCATGACACCGTCCGGAGTTGAGGGGCGACGAGGGCATGGCTCTGCGGTGCCCCTCTGTGTGGATCTCGATGGCACCCTGGTCGCCACCGACACGCTCTGGGAGTCGGTGCGACGGATTGCCGGTCGATGGCCCTGGCGGCTGCCCGGACTGGGCCTGGCGCTGCTTCGCGGGCGGGTGGCGTTCAAGACGGTCACCGCCGCGGCCGATGATTTCCAGGCTGATACCTTGCCCTACCGGGAGGAGGTGCTCGAGGTGGTTCGCGGGGCCCGCAGCGCGGGCCGCCCCGTCCTCCTGGTCACCGCGGCCCACGAGAGCATCGCCCTGGAGGTGGCGGCCCACCTCGGGCTCTTCGACGAGGTGCTGGCTACCGGTGCGGAGCGCAACCTGAAGGGAGCGACCAAGGCGGCGGTGCTCGAAGAGCGCTTCGGGCGCGGGGGGTTCGACTACATCGGCGACTCGAAAGCCGATCTCGATGTTTTTGCCGTGGCCCGCAAGGCCTTCCTCGTCGCCCCTTCGAGTTCGACCGAGAGACGGGCGCGTTCGGTGGCGGCCGATGCGCAGCTCGTCTGCCGACGTCCATCCCGGCTGGCGGCCCTGGTTCGGGCGTTGCGTCCCCACCAGTGGTCGAAGAACGCCCTGATCCTCGCACCAGCGCTGATGGCCCACGATCTGCCGGGGTTGTCTCAGATGCTGGCCGGCGTGTTCGCCTTCGCCTCTTTCAGCCTCTGCGCTTCCGCGGGCTATATTCTCAACGATCTGGTGGATCTCGATGCCGATCGACGGCAT
>JALTMS010000675.1 GCA_027001345.1 Acidobacteriota bacterium
ACGTTGTCTTTGGTGATCACGTCCTGCGGCGGCACGTCGTGCACCACCGTCCGGAGCGAGACACGCTCGAGCTTGTCGACGAAGGGAATGATGATCGTCAATCCCGGCCCGAAGTCCTTGGGAACCAACTTGCCCAGCCGAAAGACCACGCCTCGTTCGTACTGCTTGAGGATCTTGACCGACTGCGTGAACAGGAAGAACGCCACCACGATGATGGCAACGATAGGTAGACCCAGCACTTCGATCACGTCAGCATCCTCCTCGTCCCTCGGGCGCCCTGCCCCGGGGGTGCGCGCGGCTACGCGGAAACATCGTTCGAACCCGGGTCCTGAGCACCCGATGAAACGGGATCGGAAACCGGCTCGACGTGGAGCGTCAATCCCTCGACGGCCACCACTCTCACCGGCCTGCGAGCCGGCACGGGCTGGTCGCTGTGAGCGCTCCAATACTCACCGTGCACCCACACCGTGCCCCGGGGCTCGAGCGGGGTCGTCGTCTCTCCGACCAGCCCGAGCATCCCTTCACGCCCCGTGTCCACCGGGGCGCGCTGGGCGGCGATGACGAAATACATCACCCCACCGATACAGATCAGCAGAAAACCGAGGATCAGCACCAGGGAAAGCAATGGAAACTCCAGACCGGCCACCCCCCGAGGGAAGAGCAGCCACAGGCCGAGTGCCAGACAGGCCGTACCTCCCAGACTGAGCAGGCCGTAAGAAACGACTTTCACTTCCAGCAGGAACATCACCCCCGCCACGGCGATCAGCGCCACGGCGAAGTAGTTGACCGGCAGCATCTGGCTGCCGTAGAGGAAGACCAGCAGTCCGAGCACACCCACCGCCCCGGGGAGAATCAACCCCGGGTGAGTCAGCTCGACGTAGATCCCGAGCATCGCGATCGAGAGGATCAGCGCCATGATCTCCGGCCGCAGCAGGACATTCTTGAACTCTTCCTTCCAGTTCAAGCGATGCTCGACGACCTCCACCGGATCGAGGTGCAGGGTCTGGGTGCTGGCATCAGCTCGCCGAATCTCACGCCCGTCGAGAGCTGCGATCAACGCCTTGCGATCCGGCACCAGAAGGTCGATCAGGCCGGCCTCGAGGGCCTCCTCGGCAGACCAGCTCTTGGCCTCGGTGACCGCCTTTTCGGCCAGCTCCGCCGGCCGGCCTCTGGCCCGCGCCGCCGAGCGGATCAGTGCCGACAGATCCTCGGCCACCTTCTTGAGCAAGATATCGCCTTCCTTGTTCTCCCCGCCGGCGGTGATCGGATGTGCCGCTCCCGTGGTGGTCACCGGAGCCATCGCGGCGATGTCCGCAGCTTGCAGCAGGAAGAAGCCCGCCGAGGCCGCGTGGGCACCGCTGGGGGTGACGTAGACACAGATCGGCACCTGGCTGGCGAGAATCTCCTGCACCATCTTCGTCGCCGACGAGACCAGGCCCCCAGGAGTATCGACCTCGAGCAGGAAAAGGGCGGCGTGCTGCTCGCCAGCCATCTGGAGGGCGCGGGAGAACGCGGCGGAAGAAGCCGGATGGATCACTCCATCAAGGCGGTGGACGAAGACCAAGGCCCGCCGGTCGTCGCCCTCGGCAGCCGAGGTCCACCCCGCCCCGGCAAGGACCAACGCCGCGATCAGCAACACAAGACCCTGGATCGTCCTGGACATGCTCCGGATTGTAGCCCCTCGACCTCTTCGCCGGAAGCGAAGCGCTCAGGCGCGGGCAAAACTTTCCAGGCGCTCGAGGCCCTCGTCGATCACCGCCTCGGCGGTGGCATAGGACAGCCGCAGGTGCCCGGGGGTGCCGAAGGCCTCGCCGGGAACGGTGGCGACCGCCTTGTCCGCGATCAGCGCACGAGCCAGCGCGGCCGATGATTCCAGGCCACGGCGCTCGATCAGGCCCCGCACGTCGGGATAGGCGTAGAACGCACCCTTGGGTTCGGGGCAGACCACCCCCGGAATGCGCTGGAGGCCATCGACCAGCCGGCGACGCCGGCGGCGGTAGATCTCGAGGGTCTGCTGCGGAACCTCAGCGGCCTGCTCGACAGCGGCGAGGGCCGCCCGCTGGGAAATCGAAGAGGGGTGGGTGGTGTCATGGCTCTGGATGGTCAGCAGTGCGCGGATCACGTCCCGGTCCCCAATCCCGTAACCGATCCGCCAGCCGGTCATGGCCCAGGTCTTGGAGAACGCGGAGATGAACAGCAGCCGCGAGCCCAGACGTCCGCGAAGGCTCAGGAAAGAGAAGGCATCGGCAGGATCGTAGACGAAACTCTCGTAGGTCTCGTCGGAGACCAGCCACAGGTCGCGCTCGATCACCAACTCGGCAATCGCGGCCGCCTCCTCGGCGGCCAGCACGCTGCCCGACGTGTTGCAC
>JALTMS010000676.1:0-1228 GCA_027001345.1 Acidobacteriota bacterium
CGCCCGAGCAGCCGGCGCCGGCGCCGGTTGCGGCGCCCGTTCCGGTGCAAGACCCGAACCTTGGCTCCCTTCCTCCCCTGCAGGGAGGCGGCAACGGCCCGCTGATGGCGCTCGAGAACTTCATAGTCAACTTGGCGGACGAGGAGGTCAACAGGTACCTCAAGGTCGGGGTCACTTTCGAGCTGGGGAACGAGGAGGCATCGGAGGAGGTGAAGAAGAAGGAGCCCGTCATCAGGGACGCCATCATAACCCTGACAAGCTCGCTGACTTTCTCCGACATCCGCACCGCCAAGGGCAAGCGAATCCTTCGCCAGAACATCGTGCGCGTGGTCAACACGGTTCTCGGCGGGCCCCTGGTCAGGGCCGTTTTCTTCAACGAGTTCGTGGTGCAGTGAGGTGAGCAATGCCGCCGACGCTGAGCCAGAACGAAGTCGATGCGTTGATGGACGCCCTCGAGCAGGGACAGATCGACGCCGGCGACGAAAATGCCGCCAGCCCGCAGCCGGAGGCCAAGCCCTTCGACCTGACCAGCAGGGACAGGATAGTCCGCGGTTCGATGCCCATGCTGGACGTGGCCAACGGGCGTATGGCGAGGCGGCTGGCGCAAAGGCTCAGTGATCACCTGCGGGAAGACGTCACCGTCTCGGCCCAGCCGGCCGCGCCCATGAAGCTCGGTGAGTTTCTTTCGTACCAGCCGCAACCGGCGTGCATCAACCTGGTGGCCCTTCCTCCCCTGCTGGGCACGGGCCTGGTGTGCTTCCAGCCTTCGTTGTTTTTCACAATGCTCAACATGGTTTTCGGCGGAACAGCGGACAAGCCCGCGGAGGCGACGGCAAGAGACCTGACGATCATCGAGCTCGACTTCGCCAGGTCGCTGGTCGATCTCTGGGCCGAGTGCACCGCGTCCGCCTGGAAAGACATACACCCCATAAAACCCGCCTACCTGCAGACGGAGATATCCCCCGAGCACGTGTCGGTGGGGACGGCTAGCGACGTCGTGATGAGTACCACCTTCGACGTGCGCATCGGCGAAAACATCGAGGGCAAGATGGAACTCGCAATACCCTACAACACGCTCGAGCCCATACGCGACCGGCTCACCGAACATCCGACGGAGGAATCGCCCCAGGACCGCGAGCGCTGGCGGAAAGAGCTGCTCCAGGCGCTGCTGGAGGTACCACTGAAGGTGCGGGTGGAACTGGGGCGTACCAGGATCCCGCTGAAGCGC
>JALTMS010000676.1:1238-2368 GCA_027001345.1 Acidobacteriota bacterium
CTGAAGCGCCTCGTGGATCTCGACACGGGGGACGTGGTGCGTCTCGACAACCACCCGCAGGCGCTTTTGCCCCTTTTTGTAGGCGGTGAGTTGAAAGCTGAGGTTGCACCCGTCCAGTCGAACGGAAACCTGGCTTTCAGGTTCGAAAGGTGGAGGAGCCATGACTGAGGAAAGAGCCGAAGCTGTTGCAACCGCAGCCGAACAGGCGAAGGAAAGAAAGGGCGAAGGTCACCTGGACAAGCAGAACCTGCAGCTGATGCTCGATGTGCCCCTTACCCTTTCTGCCGAGCTGGGCGCCTGCACCCTGACGGTGCAACAGGTGCTTCAGTTGAGCCGGGGAAAGGTCATCGAGCTCGAGAAGCTTGCCGGCGAACCGCTCGACATACTTCTGAACGGCAGGCTCATAGCCCACGGGGAAGCCGTCGTCGTCAACGAAAGGTTCGGCGTTCGCATCGTGGACATCGCAACTCCGGCGGAACGCCTTTCCAGGATGGGATCGTGAAGGAGGTGCGTGCCATGGGAAAGCCTGCGACCGTGCTGCTTTGTGTCGCGCTTGCAATGACGGCGGGAGGGCCGGCCCGGGCGGAACACAAGGCCGACGTGCAGAGCAGCTCGCTGCACAAGGAACTCGTCCGGCAGCTGCTGGGGCCGCAGCAGGCGCCCGCCCGCGGGGCGGCGTCGCGGGCGGAGCAGCCCCGGCCCGCGCGGCGGGACGAGACGCAGGTCGGAAAGGCCGTGGTGGCGGTTCCAACCTGGCCGGTTCTCGCGCTCTGTCTGGTGTTGGGCGGGTTGCTGGTATGGCTCAAGAAGGGCAGGCCGGCGAAGTTGTCGGGTGTCGAAATCCGCAGGCTCGCAACCGTTCCGCTGGGAGGAAAGCGGGGGCTGGCGCTGGTGGAAGTCGAGGGTCCTGCCAGTTTTACCGTAACTACAGATAATGAAGGAAAAGCAAAGGTTAAACTATACATTCCTGGCGAATACAAGGTTTCAATCAAATTCCACGGCATAGAGGTTGGAAGCTCCGTTATAGGAACAATAACCGATACAGAGCTGCGTGTAAAATGTGAAGTCTATGAGCTTAAAATAGTGACGCAAAATGCGCTTGGACAAGCTCTGGGTGGAACCGAGGTTAG
>JALTMS010000677.1 GCA_027001345.1 Acidobacteriota bacterium
GGCTCACGCTTCGAGGGCGATCTCCACGCCCAGACCTTCGAGGGAGCGGCGGGTTTTGCGGTGGAAGGGGAAGTGCGCATCGCGCCGCCCGGACGCGATGCGGCGGCGGGCAGGACGGACCCGCTCAGCGGCGGCTGAACTCCGCCGCACGCCTGCGAAAGCTCAAGAGCCGTGGCTTGCGGCCGATAGGTTCTCCGACAGCGCCCTCTGGCCGAGATGGCGCTACCGGAGAACCGGATGGTCCCCGTGGCACGACTACTGCTCGTCGATGACGACCCCTTCGCTCTCGAGACCCTCTCGGATGCCCTCGGCCATGCGGGCTACGAGGTGGATGTGGTTTCCCGAGCCTCGGAGGCTCTCGCCAGGCTCGAAACCAGCGGCTACGACCTGCTGATCACCGGCTACGAGCTGGAAGACCTCGGGGGCATGGAGCTGCTGGACCAGGTTCAGCAACTGCACCCGGGCATGCCGTCGATGATCATCACGGCCATGGCTTCGAGGGAGAGCGCCGTGGCCGCGATGCGTGCCGGAGCCCTCGACTACCTGGCCAAGCCGTTCCATGTCGAGGAGTTCGTCGGAGCGGTGCAGGCCGTGCTCGAGCGTGTGCGCCGTCGGGCAGCGGACGAGCAGGCCGGCGAAGGCGCGGCGGCGACCGGCAGCGGTTCGCCCGGTGAGTTCGAGCAGCTCATCGGCCGCAATCCTCGCATGCAGCGGGTCTACAGCCTGATCCGCACGGTGGCACCCGCCGGCAGCACGGTACTGATCACCGGGGAGTCCGGCACCGGCAAGGAGCGGGTCGCCGCGGCGATCCACAACCGCTCCCCTCGTTCGTCGGGACCCTTCGTGCGGGTCAACTGCTCGGCCTTCGCCGAGGGCGTGCTGGAGAGCGAACTCTTCGGCCACGAACAGGGGGCGTTCACCGGAGCGGTCAAGAGACGGGCCGGCGTGTTTCGCAAGGCCCACTCGGGCACGCTCTTCCTCGACGAGATCGGTGACCTGCCCACAGCGACCCAGGTCAAGCTGCTGAGGGTGATCCAGGAACGGGAGGTTCAGCCCGTCGGTGGCGACACCGCCGTGCCGGTGGACGTGCGGCTGGTGGCGGCGACCAACCGTGATCTGTCCCGAGAAGTCAAGGAGGGGCGCTTTCGCGAGGATCTCTATTTTCGGCTGAACGTCATCCCGATTCACCTGCCGGCCTTGCGCGAGCGGCCCGATGACATTCCCCACCTCGCGCAGCACTTCCTCCAGGCCTTCGGCAAGCGCTGCGGCAAGACCGTGCGCGGCTTCACCGACCGGGCGGTCTCCGCGATGGAGCGCTACAACTGGCCGGGAAACGTCAGAGAGCTGGAAAACGCCATCGAACGGGCGGTGGTTCTGGCCACCGAGGAAGTGATCGATCTCCACGATCTACCTCCAGAGGTCAAGGGTACTGCGGGCAGCGTGGAGGGCACTTTCCAGCTCAACACGGTACGGCTGTCCGAGGTGGAAGAGATCGTCATCCGTCGGGTCCTGACCCGCACCGGCTGGAACATCAAGCGCTCGGCAGAGACTCTGGGCATCACCCGGGCCACGCTCTACTCCAAGATCCGCAAGTTCGGCCTCGCCGCCGCTCGCACCACCACGGCGTAGCCACGGGCTCGGCCGGGAGCCGAGTACTTGCACCGCCGCGCGGCTCGGGCTACCGTTCGCACTCCCGGGATTCCGGGCCGACCATCGGTCACCGAGCGGGCGTAGCTCAGTTGGTAGAGCATCAGCTTCCCAAGCTGAGGGTCGCGAGTTCGAGCCTCGTCGCCCGCTCCACTTCGGCCGATCGGACCCTCCCGTCAGACGACGTTGTTCGCGCCGCAAGAACCCGATTCGGAAATGGTGCCGCCCGTCGGAGGCGAAAGGCTCGCGGCGGTTTCCAGGATGCTGTCGAGCGCGGCGTCGATGGCGGTCTCGTCGAGGTCGGGGTTGACGCAGACCAGGCGGATCGCGCGGCGACCGAGAGCCATGCCGTGGCCGATCTTCAGCACGCGTCGCTGGTCGAGAGTCCGGCACAGCGCCGGACTCGAGTGGCCGCGGACGCAAAAGCAGACGTTGATGGATTCGGGTTCGAGCAGCAGCTCGAAGGCCGGGTCGCCGGCGATGCGTCGGGCGGCATGGCGCGCGAGGGCGAAGAGCTTGTCGATGCGTTGCCGATAGCCCTCGTCCCCGTGGTGCATCCACGCCGCCCAGAGCTTGAGGGCGTCGTTGCGGCGCCCACACTGGATCGACCGGGTACCCGGATTGAGGGCGTCGTGATCGGCCTGAAAGAGATAGTCGGCCTGCTCGTTGAGGTGGCCGGTGAGCAGGCCTCGGCGGCGCAGGAGCAGCGCCGAGCAACTCAGAGGCACGCCCATCATCTTGTGGGCGTTCCAGGTCAACGAATCGGCTCTATCGACGCCTTCGAGCAGACCTCGATGCTGAGGCGAGAGCAGCGCCGACGCACCGAGGGCGCCATCGACATGGAGCCACACTCCCTGCTCGGCGGCCAGGTCGGCGATTTCGCTGATCGGATCGAAGGCACCGAGCACCGTGGTGCCCGCCGTGGCGTTGATCATCAGCGGCAGGATGCCGTCAGCCCGATCGCGCAGCAGAGCCGAGCGGAGCGCTTCGACGCGCATCCGGCCCCGGTGATCGGAGGGGATCTCGCGTACGGCACGGCGGCCGAGACCCAGGATGCCTGCGTTCTTGCGGATCGAATAGTGGCCCTGGTCGGAGGTGTAGACGGCCGTCGCGCGACCTCCGACGCCCTCTTCTCGCGCGTGTTCGAGAGCTTCGTTGCGGGCGATCATCATCGCCAGCAGGTTGGACAGGGAGCCGCCGGGGGTCAGGGAGCCCTCGCCATCGGGGAAGCCGGCGAAACGCGTCATGCGGGCCAGCACCTCCTGCTCGAGCAGCACCTGCGTGCCTGCCACCTTGAAGGTGTACATCGAGGTGTTGGTCAGGGGAACGAGCATCTCGGCCAGGGTGGCGGCCCGGTCGCGGCCGCCGAAGAGCTGGTTGAAAAAGCGAGGGCTGGCCGCCGAAGGCGTCCGGTCGAGCACCTTGCCGAGAGCCTCGACGACGGCCGCCAGGGGACGACCGGCGGCTGCCGGCCGCAGATCGTCGGGCAGCGCTCCCGGGCTGCGGGGGGGAAGCTCCGCCTCGCGATCGACGATCCGCTGCGCCAACTGCTCGTGGGCATCGAGCATTTCCTCGATCTCGCCGCCCGGCGCGCTGCCGCGGGCCGTCGTCCCCATTCCGGACCCTCCTCAACGTAGTGTGTGCCGTCTCCCGCGCCCCGTTCCGGAAGTCTTCAGGTGGGCACGGGGGCGGTGGCCTCCACCAGCATCGCGATGATCTCCGCCGACTCGTGCTTCGGCTGGCCATCGATCACCAGGCAGGGGGCCTGGCTCTTGCCCGCGATGCGCTCGAGTTCCTCGCAGGCGGAGGCGTCCTCCGTGACGTTCTTGATGGCGATGCTCTGCTCGAGATGCAGGTTCGAACGGGCCAGCAGAGCTGCACGGGAAAAGCCGCAGCGACTCTTGACGTAGAGCGTCGCACCCGCGGGTAGGCGGCGGGCGGGCGGCGTCCACGAAGGCCGGCCGTGCTCGTCGGCGATGGCCTCGCAGCGAGCGAGCAGGGCCTCGATATCGCGCTCGCCCCCCGGGCCCACCGACTCGGCGAAACGCACCACGCCGTCGGCGGAAAGGATCACCGTTGCCCTGTCCGTGATCCCGTTGTCCTCGAGGTAGAGGCCGTAGGCGGCGGCCGTCTTGCCCTTGGGGTGGAAGTCGGCGAGCAGGGGGAAGGAGATTCCTCCCAGATCGCAGGCCCAGTTGGCGTGGCAGTAGATGCTGTCGACACTGACACCCAGAACCTGGGTGCCGGCGGCTTCGAAGCGCTCGCGCAGCGCCTCGACAGCCGGCACTTCGCGGCTTCAGGTGGGAGTGAAATCCAGCGGGTAGAACAGCAACATCACCTGCCGCCTGCCGAGCAGGCCGGCAAGGGAGATCTGCCGGCCGAGATGGTCGGGCAGGGTGAAATCCGGTGCCTTGGTGCCGACTGCGATCATCGGTCTCTCCTCTCCCGGAGGTCGGCTTCTTCCCCCTCCGGCTTCGCCATTGTCTTCGCTTCGCCTCTTCGAGACCAGGGCCACGGCAATGGGCCGCTGGCGATCAGCAGAGCGATGCCGAAGGGTAGCACCCGTTCGGCCACGCCACCCTTCAGTGCGGGCATCGAATAGGCCGCCACGCTCAGTGCGAAACCGGTCACCATTGCGGCCAGGGTGCGAGTCGGGGCGACCGGGCCACGCAGGGCCGTGATCAGCAGCAGCGGCCCGAAGGCGGCGCCGAGGGCCGACCAGGCGAAGAGCACCGGAGCGAAGATCTCCTGACTCCCGAAGTAGGCCAGGCCCACCGCCAGCGCCGAGAGCATCACGACCACCAGCCGAGAGTGAAAGACGATGCGCCGACCTCCCCCCAGGCCCAGATCGACGGTCACCGAGGAACCGGCGACCAGGAGCTGGCTGTCGGCGGTGGACATGATCGCTGAGAGCACCGCGGCGAGCATCACTCCGGCCATCACCGGCGGAAACAGGTGCCGGGTCAAGGCGACGAACACCAGTTCCTGGTCGGCAAGGGGCGCGAGCAACACTCGCCCGCACCAGCCAGTGAGCAACATTCCGCCATAGACCACCAGAGCCCAGCCCATGGCGATCCGGCGGGAACGCCGCAGCTCGGAGTGATCCCCTGCCAGGGCCATGAATCGGTTGACCACGTGGGGCTGGCCCGGATAGCCCAGGCCGATGCCCAGCAGGCCGAGCACCAGGCCCAGCGCCGCCGGTCCCAGGGCCCGGGTGGGGGAGAGGAAGATCTCCGGAGCGGCACCGATGACCTTTCCTCCCAGGCGGATCTCTTCCACGCGCCCCATGGCCTGCCACAGCTCGAGGGGCCCGCCCACCGCCACCAGAGCCGCGACGGGCAGCAGCAACGCCACCGCCGCCATCAGCAGGCCCTGGAGGGTGTCGGTCAGGCTGACCGCCCAGAAACCTCCCAGCATCGTGTAGAGCACCACCACGGTGCTGCCCAGCAACAAGCTGCCGCCGATCGACAGCCCGAAGGTGGAGGCGAAGGTCTTGGCCGCGCCGAGAAATTGGGAGGCGACATAGACGGTGAAGGAGAAGAGCACGATCAGCGAGGCGCAGCGGCGGATCGTGCCGGACAGGGGACGGTCGGCGGGACCGGCGAGGAGTTCGGTCACCGTCAGCGCATCGCTGCTCCGAGCCCGACGCTGCAGGGCGGGGGCGAGGAGGAACCAGTTGAGCGCGAAGCCACCGACGCAGGCGGGGAAGAGCCATGCCGCCGAGACTCCCCAGCAGTAGGCTGCGCCGCTGACACTCAGCAGGGTCCAGGCCGACGAGGAGGAGGCCGAGGCGCTGATCGCGGCCACCAGTGGCCCCAGGCGCCGGCCCCCGAGAAAAAAGTCAGCGGCGTTCCGGGTCCGCTGCCGGCCCCACCAGCCCAGGGCGAGCAGGACCAACTCGTAGAACACCAGGGTCAGAGCGATGGCCAGCGGGGCAGACATGAGCCCCATCATAACGGGGCGCAGCCGGCGTCCTGCCGCCTTTCAGCGGCGTTCGAGAAGCTGACGGAACAATGCGTGACCGTCGAGCAGATCGCCGGGGCGGCGTACCCGCAGGACGAGGGTGTAGGTCCGATTCGGCTGGAGGGCATCGAGGTCGAGCAGCACCTTCATTCTGGCGCCCCGCGGATCGAGTTCGAAACGAGAGCGATCGATCGCGAGACTCGAGATGACCTCGTCGTCTCGTTCGAGGGTCAGGGTCCAGCCCCCGTCGCCGGCCAGGTCTTCGGCGAGCAGGCCGGTGTGCAGCTCGAGCCAGACCTGCCCCTTGCCTTCGACAACGAGCGCCGGGCCGGAGGCATTGGCAGCGCCCCGCCTGGCCTGGTCGCCAGCGACCACGATCACCTCCGGCAGAGCCAGGGGGGGCGCGTCCCGCTGTCGCCAGATCGGCAGCAAGGCGCAGGCCAGCAGCAAGTAGGCCAGGGCGGGCAGCGGGTGGAGCACGCTGCCCCGCAGGATTTCCCACAGGCGTGCCGGCCACCGAGTCGGGGCGCTCGCCGATACGGCGGCCTCGGATGCGTCCCCGCGCTCGGCGGCCAGGGTTTGCTCGAGGCAGCCGAGAGCCTGTCGACTCAGTGGCGAGCGGGCGAGCAGGGTTTCGACGTGCCGGCGCGTCGCCGGGTCGAGAGCGCCGGGATCTTCGGCGTACTCGGTCAGCAGCAAGGGATGTACCGGTTGTTGCTCGATGTCTTCGCCCCGGGCCACCGCCGCTCGGGCCAGATCGAACAGCTCCCGCGCTTCCGGGCTGTGTTCCAGTCGGCGCTCGACCTCGGCGGCCTGCTCGGGCCCGAGGGTGCCCGCGGCGTAGAAGGGAATCAGCAGGTCGGCGGGATGGGGTTGGTTCATCGTCGGCACCTCATCGGTGGCTCGGAGCCATGGCTTCGCACTGACGGGCTATTTCCCGCGCGCGCTGCAAGCAACGGTGCAGCCGGACGCGCAGGTTGTTGGTCGTGATGCCCATCTCGCTGGCCACCTGGGCGCTGCTCCGGCGCTGATGGTAGACCCGTCGCCACAACTCCCGGCAGGCTTCGGGCAGCCGCTGGAAGACATAGACCAGCACGTCGGCCCGCTCGGCATGGGCCAGCCGCCGGCCGGGATCCTCCTCCCGCGCCGGGTGCGTTTCGAGCAAGATGTCGGGGCTTTCCCGCTCCTGCCGGCGTCGCTGGGCGTAGTAGGCGTCCACCGAGCGGTAGCGAGCGGTGGTGCGGACCAGCTTGAGGAAGCCTCCCGGCGAGCGCACCTTGCCCGCGCGCACCAGCTCGAGCAATTCGATCAGGATCTCCTGCACCAGGCTCTCCGGGTCGGCGAAGCGCCAGTTGCCCCCCCGGACGATGGCCTCGACCCAGCCTTGCACGGCCCGCACCGCCTCCTCCTCTCCGGCGAGGAAGCCGTCGTGGATACGGGCGATGGCAGTCGCATCGAGCCTGGTCAAGGCGATCACCCTTCATGGTCGCTCCTTTCAGGGGCATCGCGGTCGGCTCACCTGCGATTCAGCTCCCGGAAAGGAGGTCGGCATTCGGCTCCCCACGTTACTCGGTGGGGACGAGAAAGATTCGTTAACTTAGACCGTTTTCGTGGTAAATGTAACAGCAGCAGGCTGTCTTCGACCTTCTGCTCGAGGCCGACCGGACCGCCACTCGGTCTCCGGTGCGGTCTCGGGGAGCGCAGCGATGAACGTCTTCGGTCTTCTCCGCACGATTCCCATCGCGACCGCCGCGCTGACACTGGCGGTGGTGGTGGCCCAGTCCGCGCCGCCGGAGGCGTGGGTCGTCGAAGAGTGCGCCCTGCAAGTGCAGGTGATCGACTCGGACAGTGGCGCGCTGCTGGCGACGATCGACCTGCGAGATCCCGATGCCGATGGCGTCGACGATCCTCCCTGGGGTCTGGCGTTCTCCACCGTTCCGGGGGCGGTGGACGACTTCGCCTTCGTCACCCAGCAGGGGCTGATCAGCGTGCTCGACGTGGCCGCCCGCGCGGTCAGTCCCGCGGCGCCCTATTTCGACGTGGCCGCCGCCCTGGGGCAGCCCGGACTGGTGCTGCGAGGTTGCGCGACCTCGCCGCCCCGCTTTTTCGTCGATCCGGACGGCAACGGTCGCCTGCGGGCGTTGCTCGACGTGGCCGGGACGCTGAGCGACGGGCGCGCGATCTACGTGATCCTCGACCAGCAGGAGATGATCAGCGGTGGTGACCCGGTGGTCCGCTGGGGCGTTCTCGGCAACGGCAGGGGGGCCGGCGTCACCGCCTCGGGCCTGCCCACCGGCAAGCACCGGCACAAGCCCCTTTACACCGTGATCGAGGAAGGCCGGCAGGCGGATGCTCTGGCGGTCTATCAGGTCGCTCTCGACGAACAACTCGCTCTCGGTGCGGAGGTCGATCTGCTCGCGCGTCGCGAAGTGGCGCCGGGCACGGCGCCGGCTACCCTTCGACCCGCTGCGGCCACGGGCCGCCGTTTTCCCGTCATGCCCCGGGGACCGGAGGGGATGCTCGAGAACCTGGACACGGGCGGAACATGCGCTCCCGGTGGAATCCTGGAGGCCGCGGCCATCGCCGGCCCGGGGCCCAACTCCTACACGGTTTTCGCCCTCGACACGGCGGCCGACGAGATCGTCGTGGTCGATCCCACCGATTGCAGCACACAGCGTTTCGCGGCGGAGGCGGGGGCCACGGACCTGGCCGTCGATCGACCCATCGAATGGACCCACCTGCTCGTCGCCAATCGGGACGACGACAGCCTGACCCGGCTCCTGGCCGACGGCAGCCTGACGCGCCTGCCCCTCGGGGGCGGCCCGACGGCCCACCTCTGCCCGGTGACGGTGGCCCTTCCCGAGACCCAGGTCTGCGCCGTCGAACTCACCGGCCAGTTCAAGGCGGACCTGGACAGCGACGGCAGCCAGGACGACATCCGCCTCGAGTGGCAGGCACCGGGGTGCTCGCAGGGCCAGGGCTACACGGTGTACTGTCAGTGCGTCGTCGAGGATCCCAACTGCCCTTGCACCTGCGACTGCCTGTTTCCCGATCCCTCGTGTATCTGTCCCGGTGTCGGCGGCACGCAGCAGGGCCTCGGCGGGCCGGCGGACACCTTGCTGGTCAATCCCTGGGATCCCCCGGTGCTGGAGAATCCGTGGAAGAAACTCGGGACCACCTTCGAGACGGGATTCGATCACATCGGCGGCGCCGAGGGCGGCAGCGTGGCCTACGGCGTGACCCTGCAGGACGAGCCGCCCCCCTGAAGGCAGGGGCGGCCTGGGGGCTGCTCGCGCTGGGAGTGATGGTTCAGGCAGGGTGCGGCACTTCCTCCCCTCCGCCCGCATCGGTGAGCCTCGAGGCCTGCCCGGCAGGGGACGAGCCCTGGCGCGCAGCCCTCGAGCAGGCCGATGACCAGGCCGCTGTCGAGGCGCTCGCCGCCCGCCTGGAAAGGGTCGATCGTCGCTGCGGGGAGCCCTGGCAGGTGGCGTGGATCCAGGGCCGGCTGCGCACCACTCTCGGCGAGATCGATCGGGCTCGCGGCCGGCTGACGGTGGCCCTCGAGCGGGCGCGGGTGGCGGCGGATCCGGTGGGCATCGCCCGGGCGGGGGACGACCTGGCCTGGCTCGAGTACCACGGCGGGCGGCTGGTCGAGGCCGAGGCGCTCTACCGGCAGGCTCTCGACGCGGCGATCGAAGCCCGGCGGGCCGACCTGCAAGCGTTCGTGCGCAACAACCTGGTTCCGGTGTTGCTCGATCGGGGCAAGGTGGGGCAGGCGG